>DATMMN010000095.1:0-7428 GCA_035569675.1 Acidimicrobiales bacterium
CGGCGTCCACGTCGGCGCAACGCTTCTTCGAGGAGCAATTCGACCGGGGCCTCGCCTGGGTGCACTTTCCAAAGGACAGCGGTGGCCTGGGACTGACGCCCAGGGACCAACAGCGCGTCCAGTCCCGCCTCCATGCCGGCGGCGCGCCCTCGGCCGGCGTGCGCAACCCGATCGGTTACGGCATGTGCGCGCCCACCATTTCCACGCACGGCACGCGCGAGCAGAAGGCGCGTTACCTGCGGCCGCTCTTCAGCAACGAGGAGATCTGGTGCCAGCTCTTCAGCGAGCCGGGTGCGGGCTCCGACGTGGCCGGACTCTCGTCGCGCGCCGAACGCGACGGCGACGAGTGGATCCTCAACGGGCAGAAGGTCTGGACGACGCTGGCGCACGTCTCGTCCTACGGGCTCATCATCGCCCGCACGAATCCCGACGTGCCCAAGCACCGGGGGATGACGGCGTTCCTCGTGGACATGCATGCGCCCGGCGTCGAGGTGCGTCCCCTGTTCCAGATCACCGGTGAGGCGGAGTTCAACGAGGTCTTCTTCACCGACGTCCGCATGCCCGACACGGCGCGGCTCGGCGGCGAGGGAGAAGGCTGGGGTGTCGCCCTCACGACGCTCATGAACGAGCGCGTCTCCATCGGGGGCGCCGTCGGCCGGCGCAACAGCGGGCCGATCGCCGAGGCCTTGAAGATCTGGAAGGAACGCTGGCAGGGCGACACCTCACCGCACGCACTGGCGCTGCGGGACCGCCTGATGTCGAGCTACATCCGCATGGAGACGCTGAACATGACGAACGCACGGGCCTCCGCCACGCGCAAGGCGGGCACACCCGGGCCCGAGGGCTCCGTCGCGAAGCTGGCCTTCGCCGAGGAGAACAAGCGGGTCTACGACCTGTGTATGGACCTGCTCGGCAGCGACGCCATGCTGTTCCCCGCCGGGTATCCCATGGTGCGGCCCGACCTCGTCGGCATGGGCTCCCCCGACGTGCACAAGATGTTCCTTCGGGTCCGGGCCAACTCCATCGAGGGGGGCACCTCCGAGGTCATGCGCAACATCCTCGGTGAACGGGTCCTCGGCCTCCCCGGCGACGTGCGCACCGACAAGGAGCTGCCGTGGAAGGAAGTGCCGCGCAGCTGAACACCTCGGAGCGGTGACGCCGGACATCCCGGCCGAAAAGCGCGTCGCCGCGGCAGCAGCGGCAGCCCTCGTCGAGGGCGGGATGCGCGTCGGCCTCGGTACCGGCACGACGGTCGCCGAGCTGGTGCCCGCGCTCGGCCGCCGGAGCCTCGCCATCACGTGCGTGGCCACCTCGCCCGCGACGGAGGAGCTGGCTCGTGCGCACGGGCTCGACGTGCGCCCGTTCACGGACATCGACCGACTCGACCTGGCCATCGACGGTGCGGACCAGGTCGATCCGACGGGCTGGCTGGTGAAGGGCGGCGGCGGCGCGCAGACCCGCGAGCGGATCGTGGCCGCGGCCGCCGATCGGTTCGTCGTGATCGTGTCCTCCGACAAGCCGGTGCCGCGCCTGCACCCGCCCGTGCCCCTCGAGCTGTTCGCGTTCGGCCTGGCCGCCACGCTCCACGCCCTGCCGGGCGCCGTCCTCCGGGCGGCCCCGCCCACCCCCGACGGCGGCGTCCTGGCCGACTTTCACGGGGAGGTCGGCGACCCCGCCCTGCTCTCCGAACGGCTCGATGCCGTCCCCGGCCTGGTGTCCCACGGCCTGTTCCCGCCGTCCATGGTGAGCACCGTCCTCATTGCGCGTGGCGAGGACGTGGAGGCGCGCCGGATCTCCTGAGCGCGCGAACGGCCGACCGCGCGGGCCGGCTCAGGCGGCCGAGAAGACGACCGGCAGCGCTGTCGGCGCGCGGAACACGTCGCCGCGGATGTAGGGATCGCTGGCGCGGTCGAGCGTCAGTTCCGGAAGACGGTCGAAGACGCGGTTGAGGAGCACCCGGGTCTCGAGCCGGGCCAGGTGCATGCCGAGGCACATGTGCGGCCCGTGCGCGAACGCGATGTGCGGCTGTGCCGGGCGGAAGATGTCGAAGCTGTCCGCGTCGTCCCAGCGCGTCTCGTCGTGGTTCGCCGAGCCGATGTGCGTCGTGATCTGCTCGCCCGGGCCCATCTGCACCCCGCCCACCTCCACGTCGCAGGTCGTCGTGCGCGTGATCGTGAGCAGCGGCGGCTCGATCCGCAGGCCCTCCTCGATCGCCTGCGGCAACAGGGAGCTGTCGGCCTGGACGGCGGCCAGCTGGTCGGGGTGGGTGAGCAGCAGGTACAGCAGGTTGCCCGACGAGCGGTAGGTCGTCTCGGCGCCGGCGGGCAGGAGGAGGCGCAGGAACGAGCAGATGGCCTCGTCGGTCAGCTTCTCGCCGTCGATCTCGGCCACGACCAGGTCGCTGATCAGGTCGTCGGCCGGGTGCGCCCGTCGTTCGGCGCACAGCTCGGCGAAGTACTCCCGGAGCCATTCGGACGCCGCCAGGCCCCGGTCGATGTCGGCCACGAGACCGATCAGCTCGATGCCCCGGCGGTGGAACTGCGGGAAGTCCTCCTCGGGCAACCCGAGCAACCGTGCGATCACCCGGACGGGGAACTCGAAGGTGAGCTGGCGGACCAGTTCCGCTTCGCCGTCGGCCGCGAAGCGGTCGATCTGCTCGTCGATGATCGGCGCGATGAGCTCGGGCTCCCAGCGGGCCAGCGCCTTCTCCCGGAACGCGTGCGCGACGAGGTTGCGGTTGCTGCGGTGCTCGGGGTCGTCCATGCCCAGGATCACGTGCCCGAGCACCATGCCGATCGACGAGTCGTAGCCGGTCGAGGAGAAGGTCTTGGCGTCGCGCAAGATGCGCGAGCAGTCGTCGTAGCGGTAGGCGATCCATTCCTCGGAGGCATCGAACCCTTCAGGCAGCACGTCGGGCGACATGGTGTAGCCCTTGCTCACCGGGGTGTCCCGCCGCTTCTCGGCCAGCGCGGGCCATGGGTTCCGCGATGTGCCGGCGACCACGTCGTCGAAGGCGGCGAACGGGTCGTACTCCTGGGCCTCGGACGTGGTCATGGCGAAGCTTCCCTCCCCGAAATGGGCGCGGTGTGACGTTGGTGTCAGGTTAGGTCTGCGATGCGTCGCCGCACCACCCCGCCGGCGGGGCGGTGCGGGGCGTGACCGCGTAGGCTCCCGCCTGCATGTTGACCCTCCGCACCCCCGATGCACGCTTCGCCGGCCTGCCCGGCTTCGACTTCGAGCCCCACTACGCGGAGGTCGCCGATGGCGACGGCGGCACGCTCCGGGTGCACTACCTGCGCGAAGGAGACCCCGCCGCCCCGGTGGTGCTGCTCATGCACGGCGAGCCGTCCTGGTCGTACCTCTACCGCAAGATGATCCCGGTCCTGACCGGCGCCGGGCTGCAGATCGTGGCCCCGGACCTGGTCGGCTTCGGCCGCTCCGACAAGCCCACCGAACGCGGCGACTACACGTTCGCCCGCCACGTCGAGTGGATGCGCGAGCTCCTGTTCGACCGGCTCGACCTCCGCGACGTCACCCTGGTCGGCCAGGACTGGGGCGGACTCATCGGCCTGCGCCTCGTCGGTGAGCATCCCGAGCGCTTTGCCCGCGTCGTGGCGGCCAACACCTTCCTCCCGACGGGGGACACCAATCCGGGTGAGGCGTTCTTCGCCTGGCAGAAGTTCTCCCAGGAGGTCGAGGAGTTCCCGACGGGCGGCATCGTGCAGGGCGGCTGTGCCAAGGGGATCACGGCCGAGGTACGGGCCGCCTACGACGCCCCGTTCCCCGACGAGTCCTACAAAGCCGGAGCACGCGCCTTCCCCATGCTCGTCCCGTCGCGGCCCGACGACCCCGCCCACGACGCCAACGTGGCGGCCTGGGTGGGCCTAGCGGCCTTCGACCGGCCGTTCTTGTGCGCCTTCAGCGACAGCGACCCCATCACCGGCGGGGCCGACCGCAACCTGAAGGAGCGCATCGCCGGCGCCAAGGGCCAACCGCACACGACGATCGTCGGAGGAGGGCACTTCCTCCAGGAGGACTGCGGGGAGGAGCTGGCGCAGGTCGTCGCCGACTTCGTGCGCGCCACTCCGTGACCTCCGCACACCGTGTCGTCGTCGTCGGCGCCGGGTTCTCCGGCATCGGCATGGCGGCCCGCCTGCGCTCGATGGGCATCGACGACTTCGTCGTGCTCGACCGTGGCCACGACCTCGGTGGCACCTGGCGCGACAACTCGTATCCCGGTGCGGCCTGCGACGTCCCGTCCAACCTCTACTCGTTCTCGTTCGCGCTCAATCCCGATTGGTCGCGCTCTTTCCCTTCCCAGTCCGAGATCTGGGACTACATGCGCACCTGCGTCGACCAGTTCGACGTCGGCGGGCAGCTGCGTTTCGACCATGCCGTCGACGAGGCCCGCTGGGACGAGGAGTCGGAGCGCTGGGTGGTGCGCGCGGCGGGGGAGGAGTACGTCGCCGAAGTGCTGGTCTGGGCGACCGGCTCGCTCAGTGAGCCGAAGGCCCCTGACTTCCCCGGCCTCGACGGCTTCCGCGGCAAGGTGTTCCACTCGGCCAAGTGGGACCACGCCTTCGACCTGCGTGGCAAACGCGTCTGCGTCGTCGGCACGGGCGCGTCCGCCATCCAGTTCGTGCCTCAGATCGCGCCGGCGGTCGAGCATCTGTACCTGCACCAGCGGACACCGCCGTGGATCGCGCCCCGCCGTGACCGGCCGGTGTCACGCCTGCGCAAGCTGGCTTACCGCAAGGTGCCGGCGCTCCAACGCCTGTCGCGGCTGCGCATCTACGCCATCTTCGAGTCGCTGCTCGGGGTCTTCGTGGGACAGCACGAGCGCACGAAGACCGTGGTGCGAAAGCGCGCGCTCGACCATCTGGCCAAGCAGGTGCCCGACGAGACGTTGCGCGCCAAGCTCACGCCGCACTACGAGCCCGGCTGCAAGCGCCTGTTGCTCTCCGACGACTACTACCCGTCGCTGAGCCTGCCCAACGTCGAGGTGGTGGACGTACCGGTCGCCTCGTTCACCGCGCACGAGGTGGTCGGCCAGGACGGCATCGCGCGCCCGGTCGACGTCGTCATCATGGGCACCGGCTTCGAGGCCGCCGAGCCCCCTTACGCGGAGCACATCGTCGGCCGCGACGGGATCAGGCTCTCGGAGCTGTGGAAGGCCGACGGCGTCGAGGCGTACGCCGGCTCCACCGTGGCCGGATTCCCCAACCTCTTCCTCATGATCGGGCCCAACTCGACCCTGGCCCACAACTCGATGATCTACATGATCGAGTCCCACATCAATTACATCGCCAGCGCCCTGGCCTTCATGGCGCGGCCCGGGGTGCGGACCGTCGAGGTCAAGAAAGGCGTGCAGCGGCGCTACAACGAGCGGCTGCAGGCCCGGCTCGAGCACTCCGTGTGGGTCGAGGGCGGCTGCGGCAGCTGGTACCTCGATCACCGCGGCCGCAACACCACCCTCTGGCCGGACCACACCTGGAAATTCCGCCGGTTGACCCGGCGCTTTCACCCGGGCGAGTACACCGTCCGCGCGTAGGCGCGCAGCGCAAGCGCGCCCAGCACGACCGCGAAGACCGCCAGGGCGCCGATCTCGGGCAACACAGCGGACAGCCCGACGTGGCTGTAGATCAGCTTCACGAACGCGTCCATGGCCCAGGCCTGCGGCACGACGTGGCCGACGGCGCGGACGGCCGGTCCCACGACGTCCAGGGGGTACATGCACCCTCCGAGCAGTCCGCACACGATGCCGAGGACGACGGCCGTCGAAATCGCCTGTTCCTCCGAGCGTGAGCGCAACGAGATCAGAGCGGCGGCGCCGGAGTAGGCGAGCGAGAGCATGGCCAGGACCAGGAAGACCCCGGCGGGGTTGCCCCAGTGCACGCCGAAGATGAGCACCCCCACGAGCAGCAACCCCGCACACTGCACGGCGGCCACGCAGAGACTGGTCGCGATGAGCGCGGCCACGACGGCGCGACGGCGCACCGGTGCTGCGGCGATGCGGGCCATGAGGCCGAGCCGCCGCGTCTCGACCACCCCCGACGCGAGCAGCAGCACGGTGATGCCGAGGAAGAGGACGAGGTCCGCCGGCGCTACGTAGGAGAACGGGCTGAGCGCCGCCGGGATGTCGGTGTGCGCCAGCGTCACGTCGGTCACCGCGCTGCGATGGCCCTCGGCCGCCATCAGGTCGAGCAGGGCGACCACGTCGGTCCGGGCGGCGACCGCGCCGGTCGAGGCCGACTGGCTGACGAACTCCGCCCTTTGCGACCCCGCGGGCGACGGCAGCAGAACGAGACCGGCGACGACCCGCCCGCGCAGGATGTCGTCGGACAGTTGCGCCCTGCTGGGCTCGACCCTGACTTTCAGGTCGGCGGTCTGGTTCACCAACTGCAGCAGGCGCGCCGAGGGATGGAGGACGCCGACCGGCTCCTTGGGGCTTCCCGCCAGCAGACCGGTCACGAGGATGAAGAGGACGGGGAAGACGGTGGCCACGAAGACGAACCGGCGGTCACCGCCGGCGCGGCGCAGGTTGACGCGCAGGATCGCGATCACGGTGTCACCATCCGGCGGATCCGGGTCATCGCCAATCCGCCGGTCACGAGCGCGATCACACACAGCACGGCGAACGGCCCGAGGACGGACGACGCGGGATCGTGCAGCAAGGCGAGGCGGCCGAACCCGACCAGCGCCCACCCGTTCGGCGTGCCCAGGCTGAGCACCTGGAGGAACTCGGGAAGGGCGCCGGGTGGCAGCAGGTTGCCGCCGAGGAGGGCCAGGACGAGCCCCACGATGAGTGACGCCGCGAACGCCTCCTGCGGCGTGCGTGCGAACGAGGTGAGGAACGTCCCGAGGCCGCACACGGCAGCGGTCGCGCCGAGGCACATCAAGAGGACCCCCAGGGGTGCGCCCCAATCGGCGCCGAAGACGGCGGCCGTCACCCCCCAGACCACGAGGATCGACGACAGCCCCGTCAATGCGATGGCGAGCAACTTGCCCCACACGATCGAGCGGGGACGGATCGGTGCTGCGACCAGCCGGGCCAGCGTCCCGGTCGCTCGTTCCATGAGCAGAGAGCGCATGCCGAGGCCGCTCCCGATGAAGAGGAATACGACGGCGATCGACGGGGCGAAGTAGTTGAGGACCGCCTTTCCTCCGTTGCCGACCATGCCCGTCTGGATGGAGATGGCCGCCGGGTCGGTGGCCGTTCCCCGGTACAGGCGGCCGGCGTACAACCGGCTCGCCAGCCCCGCGGCCAGCGATTCCGCGTACTCCTGGCCGATCAGGGCGTTGCCGCGGTCGACGACGTCGAAGCCGGGGGAGGGGGTTGCCCCGGGAGCGACCATCGGGATCAGCAGGTGCCCCAGGCTCTTGTGGCCGCGGCGCACCGCGATGCCCCCGTCGAGGGTGCCGTCGGCG
>DATMMN010000096.1:0-9198 GCA_035569675.1 Acidimicrobiales bacterium
CCGTTGTCGCCGACGAGCGCCGTCACCTTCCCCGGCGGCACCGAGAGGTCGACCTTGTTGAGGGCTTGGACCGCACCGAAGACCTTGCTCACACCCCGCAGTTCGAGTAGTGGTGCACCCTCTGCCACCTTCGCTACCCCCAGTCACGCCACCATCGAGCATTGACCTCCCATGACCGACCCCCCGTCCTGGGAACGGAGGGTCGGTCCGGAAGCACTTCTGTGGGATCGACACTACCCAGCCGGGCACCGCGATCCCAATGATGACTACGGCGTGATGCCCGCCGCGGTGCAGTCGGCTTTATACGAGCCGGCGCAGAGCTGCGAGGCCGGGACGTAGTTGTCCTTGACCACAGTGGAGTTCATGTTCGCGGTGGTGACCCACTTCGGCGTCAGCGCCACGGTCGGGACCTTGACACCGCTCGTCGTGTCCGCCGTGGTGGCGTTGACCAGCTTCGTCGGCGGCTTGACACCCGCTCGCAGGTACAGGGCCAGGGCGACGGAGGTCTGTGCCTCGATAGCGTTCGGCTTGTACACCGTGCCGCACTGGTAGCCCGCGAGCACGTTCTGCAGGCCCGTCAGGGAGGCGTCCTGCCCCGTGGTCGGGAAGGTCTTGGGCTTCACGTGCAGTGACTGCAGGTAGGTGACGATCGGGGCGTTGGTTGTGTCGTTGGGGACAAGCGCCGCGTTAGTGCTCGGGTTTGCCGTGTACACGGCCTGGAACTCGTTTTCCTGGGTGGGCGCGTCCCAGGTGCCCGCAGTGTGCGCGACCGCCGTGTATTTGCCGTTCGTGAAGAGCGGGTTCAGCACACCGTCATACCCTTGAGCGAACAGCGTGGCGTTGTTGTCCGTCGCCGCGCCGTGCATGACCACGACCTTCGGCTTGGACACGTGCCAGGCCGAGATGCAGCTCACCAGGCCTTGCCCCATCGTCTTACCGACCAGAACGTTGTTGAAGCTCACGTAGTAGGCGCGACTGCCACCCAGGGTCAGGCGGTCGTAGTCGATGACCTTGACGCCGCGAGACTTCGCGTAGCTCTCGATCTGCGCGCCGACGCCCGAGTCGAGCGGGTCGACGAGGAGGACGGTGGCGCCGTTGGAGATGTCCGTTTGCGCGTCGGTCAGCTGCGTTGCGTCGCTGCCGAGGGCGTTCTGCACGACGTAGTTCGACGAGCTCACGCCTGCCGTCTGGAGGGCCTTGGTGATGTCCGGCGCGTCGTACGCGACGTACCGCGTCGAGCTCACCGTATCGGGCAGGATCGTCGCTATCTTGCCGTGGCCGGCCGCGGCAAGCGACTTGAACTGCTTCATGACGCTGAAGTTGGTGGTGAAAGAGTTGGCCGTGATGTTGGACGGCCCACTGGCGCGGAGCGAAGCCGAGGCTCCCCCGCCCCCCGCACTGACCAGCGTCGCCGACATAACAAGAGAGACCCCCCCGAGCATGCCTAGCCTGCTGAAACGCACATTGCCTCCTTTGTCCGGGTTCGCCCGGTTGCGAAGCCCCCTGTTATTACTGGTTCTACACCGCATGTGACGGTTTGTGTTGCAGTTTTGTTGCAACTTCGAGAACCATACTCAGATCTCCACCTCGATGCTGGGATTTTGCTTGGGATGTGTAAGTCAGTTCGCCTGGGTGGCCCTCACCCAGGCGGCGGCTCCGGCCAAGCCTGCATCGTCTCCCAACGCGGACACGACGATCGACAGCTCGGCGGGACGATTTTCTTTGCGCTGCAGGACGATCTGGCGGAGTGGGTCGAAGAACTCCGGGCGGCGTCCGATGCCCCCGCCGACGATCACGAGGCACGGGGCGAAAACCATGACGAGGTTGCAGACCCCGGCCGCACACGCCGTAACAGCGTCCTCCCAGATCGTGCGCGCCCGCACGTCGTCCTTGAGTGCCGCCTCGAGCACCGCCTGCGCGTCCATCTGTCCGATTCCGCTCTCGCGTGCCTGGCGCGCCATGCCGCTCCCGGATGACAGCTCCTCCAGTGTGCCTGGCAGGCCCTCGCGCCAGGAGCGCCAATCGACGACGGAGTGTCCGAACTCGCCGAACGAGTGGCGGCCGCGCACGAGCTGTCCTCGGTGGACCACTCCGGCGCCGATGCCGGTGGAGATGGTCAAGTAGGCGACGACGCCGTCGATACCGGCGCCCGCACCGAACGCCACCTCCCCAACCGCCGCCATATCGGCGTCGTTGGCCACGTGGACGTGGAGGCCGAGGTGCGCCGACAATTGATCGGACGAAAGCGAGTCGGCCCAACCACTGGGCAGGTTGGGCGCCGACAGCAAGCGGCCCGCTTCGTAGTCGACCGCGCCGGGAAGCCCCACCACGGCGTGGGACACCTCGGAGGAGCCGGCCGTTGCGCCGACGCCGGCAATGAGGTCGATGAGTGCACCGGGGACATCCGAATCGGTCGGAGTCGGGGCGGTTTCACGGGCGATGACGCCGCCGCCGGCGTCGACGAGCGCGGCCCGCATCTGGGTACCCCCGACGTCGGCCGCGAGAATCGGGCGTGGGCTCATGCCTGCTCCCTCATGGACGCCAGTGTGGCGCGAGTGGACCGGCGGCCGCCGAAATCGGCTTTGAGGGCGCTACCCGGTCAGGTCCTCCGGTGCGTAGCCGCCGCGGCGGAGAAGGCGCCGCAGGATCGCCAGCTGCTCCGTTTCGATCTCCTTGTGGCGATCGGGCTCGAGTACTTCGACCGCATCGCCGATCCTGATCTCGATGTGACCCTTGTGGGTGTCCCGGACGGTTCCCACCGCGTTCAGCAACGACAGGACGTCGTGCCACTCAATGTTGTGGCTCGTGGGATGCCGGAAGACCTGTGCCAGGGTGTCGCGGTGATGGCCGTTCAGGCGAGATCCCATCCCACTCCTTTGCCTCCCCGGATTGAGTGACCAGAGCCATCGTCGCGCGTTGTGCCCTGACGCGCTCCCCGTGATGCGGTCATCGGACCTTTGATCCCTGGTCCACCGCTTATCTGTCCTTCTTGGGCGAGCCACGGGTAAGAGTGAAGATGCAGGTGACGCCGAGGAGGTGGTCATGAGGTTTCCCGATCGGCTCGACGCCGGTCGTCACCTGGCCGAAGTCCTGAGTCGCGCCGACCTCCACGACCTTGAGGTCGTCGTCGCCGCTTTGCCCAGGGGCGGTGTACCGGTGGCTTTCGAGGTGGCCGAAAGACTCGGCGCCCCCCTCGACGTCCTCGTTGTGAGAAAGCTGGGTGTGCCCTTCCAACCCGAGCTCGCCATGGGCGCGATCGGTGAGGGCGGCGTGCGTGTCGAGAACCCCGACGTGCTCCGGTCGGCCGGTCTCGGATCGAAGGATCTGGAAGACGCAGAACACCGTGAGCGACCCGAACTCGAACGTCGGTCGGCCTTGTACCGGGAGGGCGGTTCACCGGTGGACGTGCGTGGCCGTTGTGCCATCGTGGTGGACGATGGCATCGCCACCGGTTCGTCCGTGCGCGCGGCGTGCCGGGTGTTGCGTGCGCTCGGCGCGGCTCGGATCGTCGTGGCGGTACCCGTCGCGTCGCGCCTGGCGGTGACCGAGCTTCAGAGCGAGTGCGACGAACTCGTCTGCCTCGCGGTCCCCGATCCCTTCTTCGCCGTCGGAGAGTGGTACCGCGATTTCTCACAGACGGGTGACGACGAAGTGGTCGACCTGCTACGACTCGCCGCTGCCGACCAGGAGCGCGCCGCCGCCGGCCGAGGGGAGGAACCGAACGCCGTTGTGCGCGACGACGAGGTAGAGGTCCGGGCGGACGGGACCACACTGACCGGTCGGCTGACGATCCCGCCTCGTCCGAAGGGGACCGTCCTCTTTGCGCATGGCAGCGGGAGCAGCCGCCACAGTCCGCGCAACCGATGCGTCGCCGCGGTCCTGCAGCAGGCTGGATTGGCGACGCTGCTGCTCGACCTTCTGACCCCCGCCGAAGAGCTGGACCACTCGAGTGTCTTCGACGTGGGCCTGCTCGCCGGTCGCCTTGGCGAGGCGACGAAATGGGTGGCCGCCTTACCGGAGCTGGACGCCGGGCCGATGGGTTACTTCGGGGCGAGCACCGGCGCGGCCGCGGCGGTGTGGGCTGCCGCCCAGCCCGATTGTCCCGTGGCGGCCGTGGTGTCCCGGGGCGGACGGCCCGACCTTGCCGGGCCACTCCTTCCAAAGGCAACGGCCCCCACGCTCTTGATCGTCGGCGGGCGGGACGAGGCGGTCCTGGAGCTGAACCGCAAGGCGCAGGCCGAATTGCGATGCGAGAACGAATTGGTAGTGATCCCAGGTGCCACGCACCTCTTCGAGGAGGAAGGTGCGCTCGACACCGTTGCCGGCTTGGCGCGTGACTGGTTCCTCTCCAGGCTCGCGCGGGCGGCGCAGTGACCGACCCGGTCGCCCTGCCGGACGAGTCCAGCGACCTCGCCGGCAGCCTTCAGCTTCGGCGGTGGTCCGACCCCGCCATCGTCGCCATCGCCCTCATCGCGCTCGCATCGGGATTCGGCCAGTACGGCGCGGTTGCCGCGTTGGGCGACGTCTCGAAGCAGCTGGGTCACGTCGCGCCCGGGGTATCGATCGCAGACAAGGTTGGGCTGTCGGGTACGAGCCTCGGCACAGGCCTGGCGATCATCCGCCTGGCGTCACTGGGCAGCCTCCCCCTGATCGGCATCGCCGACCGGTTCGGAAGGAGGCGGGTCATCCTCATCGTCACCATCCTCGGGCTCGGCCTGACCGTCGTCGCCGCTGCCAGCCCTGGCTATTGGTGGTTCGTGGTGATCTTCGCGTTCGGGCGCCCGCTGCTGAGCGCAACGAACGCGCTGGCGGAGGTGATGGGAGCAGAGGAGACCGGGTCGAGGGACCGGTCGGCGGCCGTGGCCCTCATCGCGGCCGGTTACGGGGCGGGCGCCGGCTTGTCCGCCGTTGTGCACAGCCTGGCTGCGGGCGCGCTGGGCTTTCGCGGGATCTTCGCGCTCGCGATCGTCCCCCTCGTGGGCGTGTACGCATTGCGCAACCGAGTGGAGGAGCCCCGGCGCTTCATGGTCGCGGAGGCCGCCGCTGAGCATCCGACACCGGTATGGGGAGCGGTTGGACGGCGCTATCGCGGCCGCGTCATCGTTCTTGCTGCGATCGGGTTCGCGATCTCGATCGTCACCGGCCCTGCCAACAGCTTCGCCTTCCTGTACGCGCAGGACGTCCTGCATCTGGCCGGCTGGGTGACCGCAACGGTTGTCGTCGTCTCCGGCGCTGCGGGCGGCCTGGGACTGCTCGCGGGTCGCTGGCTGGCCGATCGCGTCGGACGTCGGCTTACCGGGACGGTCGCACTCGTTGGCGTCGCGTGCACAGGCGCTCTCGCCTACACCGGTTCCGAGTCCGCGTACGTTGCCGGCTACATCGTCGGCGTGTTCAGCGGCGGGCTCCTCGCCCCCGCCGTGGGGGCGATGCTCGCGGAATTGTTTCCGACGTCGGTGCGGGCATCGGTCACGGGATGGTGGGTGACCGCCGGCGTCCTTGGCGCGGTGAGTGGGCTCGTCGCCTTCGGCGCCGTGGCGGACGTGGGCAACCAGTTCGCCGCCGCGGCGGAGCTGACGTTCCTGCCGGCCGCCGCGGCCGCGGCGCTCTTCTGGTTGTTACCGGAGACGAAAGGGTACGAGCCCGAGGCGCTCTGGCCCGAGCCGAGTCCGAGGTCGGCGCCGGACTAGGAGTACGTAAAGGTCACCGCGTTGGAGGTGCCGCTGGCCGTCGTGATCGTCACCTCGGCCGACGACGAGCCGTTCATGGGCGGGACGGTGACGGTACAGGTGTTTTGCGCGGGACAGCTCGTGGGCGCCACCTGACCGTTGAAATTCGCGACGATCTGGCCATTGGAACTGAGGAAGTTGGACCCGGCTACCTGAATACCCTGCCCGGCGCTGCCCCGGGCCGGGGAGAGAGAAGCGATCACCGGGGGACCGCCCGGGGTGGCCGGCGGTGCCGTCGACGTGGTCGTAGTCGACCGCCCGGACCGTCCCGGGTGGCGGCCCGAGGCCGGATGATGCGACGCCGGCGGCGTGTGCGCGTGGACGGTCGTCGGTGCCGTCGAAGGTGGGGCCGCTGCCTGCTGCCCGCCGCCGCCCCCCGACGAGACCGCCAGTGCAATGCCTCCGATCACGACCAGGGCAGCGACGACAGCGACCGCGACTGTCAGCCAGTGCTCCCGCCGCGCCGGTTCGTCGGTGCGAGCTGGGGCGTCCGGTGGCCCGGTCCAGGGAGGTTGAGGCCCCGACCAGGGTGGTACCGGCGGAGTCGGAGGATCCTCCCGAATTAGCGTGACCGAGACGGGCTGGGTGTCCTCTTGGATCGGCCCCGACCCGGTCACCGCGCCGGCCCGTTCACGGGCGCGCCGCACCGCACTCTCCATCGCCCCCAGCGCACGCTGGCTCGGCGTTCCCGGGAGCCGCTCGCCAGTCGTCTTGTCCGACATTCCGTGCCTCCGCCCAATCTTTGCCCGGTTCGGCACCTTTGTATTCGCGCGCCCGGGGTGGTGGCCGCGCGGAGTCACGGATGCCGCGTGCCGGTGGCGAGGGCCCCGCGTTTCGTGCGACCCTGGCCCGTGTCGACCAGCCTCCAACTCGTCGTGTGCGACGGGGACGAAACCGGGCAGGAGCTCCTCGAGCAGGCGTTGCGGGTCATGGCGCCCGGCGTCCTGGGGTTCGAGCTCGAACTGCTGCACTACGACCTTTCCCTCGAGAACCGTCGTGCGACGGAGAACGAGGTGGTCCGTCAGGCCGCGGCCGCAATGCGAGAGACCGGCCTCGGCTTGAAGGCGGCCACCGTGACGCCGGAGGTCACTGGGGATGTCGGGAGCCCCAACCGCATCCTGCGCGAGGGGATCGGTGGGTCGGTGATCGTGCGGACGGGCCGCCGCATTCCCGGTGTGACGCCGCCGGCCCACGTGGTGCACCCCATCGTGGTGGTGCGCATGGCCGTCGGGGACGCGTACGGGGCCGAGGAGGGGAGGACCGGCACTCCGGGCCAGGTGGGGGAGCAGGCGTGGCGGACCGAGCGCATCGACCGCTCCGTGTGCCGCTCGGTCGCCGAGTACGCGTTCCGGGCCGCCGCCGCGTCCGGCGCCTGCGTGTACGGCGGTCCCAAGTGGACGGTCTCCACGATCTACGAGGGCATGCTGAAGGAGGAGATGGATGCGGCAGCGTCAAGGCACCCCGACGTCGTCTACCGGCCCACCCTCATCGACGCCGCCTACGCCGGTCTGATCGCCGAGTCGAGCGCCAGCCCGCTCGTCATTCCCACGCTGAACCGCGACGGCGACTGCATGTCGGACCTCGTGCTCGCCCTGTTCGGATCCATCGCAGGCGCCGAGTCGGTGCTCCTGGCGCTGGACGAAGAGTTGCGTCCACGGGTCGCAATGGCAGAAGCGCCACACGGCACCGCACCGTCGCTGATGGGGAAGAACGTCGCTAACCCCATGGCGATGTTGCTCGCGTGCGCAGCCGTCCTCGACCACGCAGCACACGGCGATGCCGCGGTCTCCGCCAGAGCGGCCGCCATTCGGACCGCGACCCTCGGAGCCGCCGCGGACGGGATCCGCACCTTCGACCTGGGGGGTGAAGCCTCAACCTCAGAGGTGGTCGACGAGGTGCTCCGTCGACTCGGGGAGAGTGGTGGCTGAACCGGAGTTCCTCGCTAAGAGGTCCCGAGCTCCGCGAAGAGGTCGCCGTTTTTCTCTACCCTGCGCAGCACGTCGGACGTCTCGAACGTCAGGAGCTGTGCTTTCTTCTGCTTCGCGCACCGCTGCACCTCCTCGGCCGTCACCGGAGTCGACACCGTCGGCCGCGGCCGGGCGCGCACCGAGTACACGGCGACGGTTGTCTTCGCCGGGTGGTTCTGGCTCCAGTCGATCAACACGCGGCCCTGCCGCAGCGACTTGCGCATGTTGGAGACGACGAGGTCGCGGTGGTCCGACTCCAGCTTGCGGGCGATGTCGTAGGCACGGCTGCGCACGCCGTCCCACGTGCTCTTCGCCCCGGCCGGCGCGTAGAGCTGGAGCCCCTTCGAGCCGCTCGTCTTGGCGAAGGACGGTGTGCCGGCCCTTTCCAGCTCGTCGGTGATGTAGCCGGCCACGACACAGCACTCGACGATGGAGGCGCCCTCGCCCGGGTCGAGGTCGAACACCATGAAGTCCGGGTGGGCCGGCAGCTTGCGTCGTCGTCCGACGTGCCACAGCGGCACGTGGAACTCGATGTTGCCCAGGTTGGCCGCCCAGGCCAACGTCGCGACGTCGTTGGCCATGCTGTAGGAGATGTCCTGGTGTCCGTCCGCCAGCGGCACCGTCACCGTGGGCACCCAGTCCGGGGCGTGGGACGGGACGTGCTTCTCGAAGAAGGACTTGCCTTCGACACCGTTGGGAAAGCGCCGCATCGTGAGGGGCCGTTCTTTGATGTGCGGGAGCATCGCGTCGGCGATCCGCACGTAGTAGTCGATGAGCTGGCCCTTGGTGAAACCGCTCTCGGGGTAGAACACCTTGTCGAGGTTCGAGACGGTGAGCTCGCGACCGCCGATCGTGGCGCGGGTCGAAGACCCGGCGCGGCTCACCATGCGACCGGCCGCCCTTGACAGTGAGCTGGTTCTCTCACTCCACCGTCACCTGCTTCGGCTTCTTGTCGGGACGCAGTCCCCGCCAGATCGGGTGGCGCAGCCGACCCGCCGGCGTCCACTCGCCGTACGCCACCTCCCCGACCAAGGCGGGCCGGACGAAGTGTGCGTTGGATGTCTCCCTTGCGGGCAGCGGAGCATCGAAGGGACTGCTCTTCACCGCCAGAGGGCCGAGGTCCTCCAGGAGATCCCGGCGGGCGCGGTCGCTGAACCCGGTCCCCACCTTCCCGACGTACCGCAGCCCCTCTTCGCCGGGGATCCCGAGCAGGAGAGCCCCGAGGCTGTCCTCCCGCTCGCCGCGGCCCTCGGTCCAGCCCCCGATAACCACCTCTTGGGTCCGGAAGGACTTGACCTTGACCCAGTCAGGACTCCGGCGGCCCGGTCGGTAGGGCGAGTTCCGCCTCTTCGCCACCACCCCCTCGAGCCCGTTCGCCGTCGCCGCGTCGAGGATGTCCCGGCCGGGCACGTCGCGAAAGGTCTCCGTGGTCGTGAAGGTCTCGCCGGCGAGATGCAGTGACTCGAGGCGCGTCCGTCGCTCGTCGTAGGTGTCGTCGGTGATCA
>DATMMN010000097.1:0-42196 GCA_035569675.1 Acidimicrobiales bacterium
AACACCGGACGATCGTGCTCCGTACCGGCCGCCGCCTGCGCCCCCGCCAGGGAGACCGTGTCATGGCTCCACGGCCCGTCGTGACCGAGAGCCCCGGGGAGGTAGTTGCGTTTATCGAACGGCTGCAGGGGGTGCTCGACCCGCAGTGCGTCGCGCACGCGGTCTTCCCGCGTGCGCATTGTGCGGTCGGCCACGTCGAGCAACTCCCCGACGGGCACCGCGGGCGGCCGATGCTGGTTCGATCGCTCGTCGCGGCCCGAGTACGTGACGACCAGGTGCTCTTGCGCCGCGAGGACCGCGTCGAGCAGGAGCTGGCGGTCCTCGCTGCGAGGGTCGCGGTCGCCGACCCGGGGCGCCTGCGCAGTGATGTCGTCGCCATCACGCTCGACGTGCCGCGGGAAGCTCCCGTCGTCGAGGCCGAGGAGGCAGACCACTTTGTGTGGCACCGAACGCATGGGTACCAAGGTGCAGACGGTGAGATGCCCGGTACGGAAGTTGGCCCTCGTCGGTCGACCCTTCAGGCGTTCGGCCAAGAGCGACCGCACGTCGTCGCAGCTGAGTTCGATGTCGCTGGTCCCCTCCACCACCGTCGCCTGTTCGACCAGCTCCTCGAGCAGACCGGTGAGCTCGGACCGTTGCCACGCGTCGGAGGGTGTGGTCGCGGTGAGTGAGTCGGACACGGCGGCCAACGCTTCGGCCCAGCCGTCGATGGTCCGGTGATCGTCCAGCGTGTCCACGGCCGCGCGCAGCCGGTCCAAGAGCTCCGCGACACGGCCGACCAGTTCGATGTCGCCACTGTCCACGTCGTCGAGGGGAAGGGTCGCACCAAACAGGCGCTCCTCTTGGTCGGCCATGGCCACGCCGAGGAGCACCCGGTCCAAGCCGGCGCGCCACGTATTGGCTTCGATGCCCGACAGCTTGAACGGCTCCCGGTGCGGTGCATCGAAGCCCCAGCTCACGTGCGCACCGCGCGTCCAGGCTTCCAAGCGGGCCAGGTCGTCGTCCGAGAAGTGGAAGCGGCGCCGGACCGGATCTCGTCCCGCCAGGTCGAGCACCTGGGTAGCGGTGACCCGGGCCGTCGCCAGCTCCAGCACCTCGGAGAGCACTCCCATCACCGGGTTGGTCTGCCGGAGCGAGCGGTCGGCCAGGCGGATCTGGAGTTGCTCGGTACCGCCGTCCCGATCGTCGTGGACACCGAAAGTCGCCTCGATGAGCGGCGCGAAATGCTCGATGTCCGGGCACATCACGATCACGTCGCGCGGTTCGAGATCCGGGTCGTCGGCCAACAGGTGCAACACCGCGTCGCGCAGGACCTCGACCTGCCGGGAGCGCCCATGGCACGAGTGGATGCGGATGCTGTCGTCTTCTGGCTCGAGCAAAGGAAGGGCGTCCGTCGCCTCTTCGCCGTCACCACCTGCTCCCGGCGCCCGGTCGGCGCGTATGTCGTCCTGGATGCGCTGCAACAGTGTGCGCGATCCGGTCGCGGGCTCCGGTGACGACGACTCGACGGTGACCGCGCCACCGAGCACGAGCTGCATCTCGCGTGCGTCGCGACCCCACGATGCCAGCAACGGGTTGTGCGGCAGGGCTGCGGTCGGGTCCTCTCGGCGGAGCAGATGGCGCGACTGTGCATCCACCCGGCCCTTCAGCCGGTCCCACAGCGCGCGCGAAGGGTGCAGCAGAAAGAGGTGCACGTCGCACCGCTTCCCTATCGCTTCGAGGACCTGGAGGTAGCTGGCGGGAAACCGCGTGAGACCGAACAGGGAGAGACGGGGCGGTTGGCCGAGCAGCTCCGCCTCCTTGCTGAGCCGCCGGCAGGCGTCACGGAGCCGCTCAGCCGGGCTCGCCTGCCCGATGTGCGACCGCAGCAGGCGCCACAACTCGAATTGCCAGGAGGCCTCATCGAGTTGGGCGGTGCCCTCGGCCCAGCGCAGGAGCATGTCGGGGCGATGCACGGCGTAGCGATCGAAAAGGTCGGCGACATGGCGGACGCTCGAGAACCGCACCTCGTCGGGCACGCCATCGTTCTCCTCGTCGAGCCGCACACCCGACTTGCGGATGTGCTCGGCCAGCGGCGCGAGCCAGGGCTCCGTGAAGTTCTGCTCGACCACCTCCATGAGGGGCCACACCGCGCGCTCGGGGAGCCAGGGATCGACTGCGGGGTCGATGTCGGACGCCCGCGCCAACGCCCTGGAGACCAACGTGCCGGGAAACGGGAAATCGATATTGGCGCACACGCCGTCGAGCCCACCGTCCCGGGCGCCCAGGCGGGTGGACAGGCGCTGCGTCAGCCACCGCTCGATGCCGCGCGTCGGGACAGAGACAACCTCCGCCGCCATGGGGTCTTCGAGCGGTTCGGAAACGAGCTCGGCCAGGTCCGCCACGAGCGCGTCGGCCCTTTCGGAGCGGTGGACGTGCAGCACCCGTGCAGAGTACGTCGCCGCTGTTCCCCTCGGGCCTGCCGTTTTTGGGCCGACGATCCGCCTGACGGCTACGCCCCACCCGGCGCGCTCCGCGCCCGGAGTCAGCCCGGCAGGCGCCTCGGACCGCTGCTCGCGCCGTCGGACAACGGGAGGATGTTCTGCTGGCCGACTTCGCCGGTGTCGGCGTCGTCGTCGTCCGGCTCGACCGCCTGCAGATGCCGGGGCGCGGTCTCGATAGGCGAGAGCTCCGCGATCTCGGCTCGTTCGTTGCCCACGACACCGAGGGCGGGGAACTTGCGCGCCGTCACTAGGACCCGCGACTCGAGCGAACCGACGGCCCGGTTGTAGGCGTCAACACTCGAGCTGAGGCTCTTCTGCAACACCTGCATATGCCCCGTCCACGTCCGCAGTCGCTCGTAGAGCTCGGCCCCCAGCTCCTTCACCTCGCGCGCGTTCTCCGCCAGCGTCTCCTGCTGCCATGACAGCGCGATGGTGCGCAGCATCGCCACCAACGTGCTGGGCGTGACCAACACGACCCGCTTGCCCAGCGCGTGGTCTTGCAACGTGGGGTCGGCGTCGAGGGCCGCCGCCAGCAGCGAGTCGCCGGGAATGAAGGCCGCCACGAACTCCGGCGAGCGTTCGAATTGACGCCAGTATTCCTTCTTGGCCAGCTGGTCGACGTGGGTGCGCAGTTGCGCGGCGTGCTTCTTGAGCAGCGCCTGGCGTGTCTCGTCGTCGTCGGCGTCGGTGAATTGGATAAACGCATCAAGCGGCACCTTGGAGTCGATGACGACCTGGCCATCGCCGGGCATGTACACGACCATGTCAGGACGTAGGTTCCCGTCGTCGCCGGCCACCGTCTTCTGCTCCTCGAAATCGCAGTGCTCGAGCATCCCCGCTGCCTCGACGGCGCGGCGCAACGTCATCTCGCCCCAGCGGCCCCGCGTGTGCGGCGAGCGCAGCGCCGTGACCAGGTTGCGGGTCTCCTTCTCCAGGCGCTCGTGGCCGTGGTGCAGCGCCGCCACCCTCTCGTTCAGGGTGGCGTAGGCGCCCTTGCGCTCGGCCTCCATCTGCTGGATGCCCCGCTCGTAGCGGGTGAGGGTCTCGCTCAAAGGGTTCAGGAGCTCCTCGATCGCCTGCTGCCGCTGTGCCAGGTCACCCTGTGCCGCCGCGCGCACCTGGCCGAATCGCGTGTCGGCGAGCGCGAGGAACTGCTCGTTGTTCTTGGCCAGGGCCTCCTGGGACAAGGTCGCGAACGCGCCCGAGAGGCGGGCCATGTCCTCCTCCGCCCGCGCCGTCGCCTCCTCCTGGTGTCTGCGCTGCAGCTCAAGCTCGGCTCGCGCCACGTCTCGCGCCGACTCGGCGGACTTCGCGGACTCGGCCAGCACCTGGAGCTGCACCGACTGCTCGGTGATGGTCAGCTTCGCGTCCGCCAGGCGGGCTTCGGCGAGGTGCGCCGCGCCCGCGGCGTGCGCGCCGCGCGCGAGATACCAGACCACGCCGACGAGCACCCCGGCGGCGAGCCCAATGAGCACACCGATGACCATTTGGCCAGGGTAATGAGAGGGTGTCTCACGATCGGGGATCGGCCGCGACCTCCAGATATAAGGAGAACTCCCTATACAGGCCAAAGGAACGCGCCCCGTGCCTACACGTTACGTACCCGGTAGCGTGACCGAGATGCCGTTCAAGCTCGGTGGCAGTACCAAGCGCATCCACGAACGCGGTCACCGCGACGACCTCGTCGAGGAAGAGGCGGAACCGGAGGCACCGAGCGGGCCCCTGGCCATGGAGCAGCCGTTGTGGCCGACGACCATGCCCGAGCCGCACGAGGTGGACCGCCTCTTCGCGCAGGTCTTCGCACTGGTCGGCGAGGGCATCGCCGGCGCAACCCACGCCCTGCTCGCCGGCGACCGCGACGCGGCGAAGGAGCTGGTCAAGCGCGACGAAGTCATCGACAAGCTGATCGGGCAGATCTTGACCACGGTGCAGCACCAGCTGGTTCACGGAGCGACGACGGCGTCGGAACGCCGCGAGTACGTGGCCATCCTGCGCATGCTGCCCGACATGGAGCGCAACGGTGATCTGGCCGAACACATCGCCCGCAGGGCCGCTCGCGGCCTCGGCGCCGAGATGTCGGCTCGCAGTCGCGGCCTCGTCGAGCGCATGGGCGAGGTCACGGCCAACATCTGGCGCGAGACGGCCGACGCCTTCGCGGAGCGCTCAGCCGACGCCGCCGCTTCCATCGACGACCTCGACGACGAGCTCGACGACCTCCACGTCACCCTGACCGCCGAGCTGGTGGCGGGCACGATGCCGCTGCCGGTGGCGATCGAGCTGGCGATGGTGGCCCGCTTCTACGAACGCTTCGGCGATCACTCCGTCAACCTGGCCCGCCGCCTGGCGACACTGGTCGTCGGCGGTCCGGAGCCTGTGTCAGCCGGCCCCGACTGAACCGCCGGACCCGTTCACCGGGGCGCGCTTGGTGAATCGGAACATCACCTTGTCCCGGTAGTAGTAGTCAAGCCAGCTGCTCAACGCGGTGTCCCTGTGGGAGTCACCGCGGTGTGCATGCACCGGGACGAAACGCATCGGGAGCCGTCCGACGGCGACGTCGAACCCGGCGACCTCGAAGATGTCGGCGACGTCATCGAGACGATACGGACCGGGCAGGTCGAGCTCGATTGCCTTCTCGCTGTGCCATCCCACCATGAGAGAGCTGTCGGCGTGCACGCCCATCGTGGCGAAGTACGAGCCGCCGGCGCCGAGAGCCGCGAACACCGCCGCCGCGTGCGACGCCAGGTCGTGTAGGACGTACAGCACTTCGTGGCTGAAGGCGACGTCGAAGTCGGACCAGTCATCGGGCACCGTCTCGGCCACCTCGAAGGTCAAGGGTCGAGCCCCAGCAAGGCGGCGGGCGTCCTTAATCGCGCCCGCCGCCGGGTCGTAGCCGAATCCGCTGCCGATGTCGGCGCGGTCGACGAGCAGGCGCAGAAAGCCGCCGCGGTTACAGCCGATGTCCAAGGCTTTTCTTCCCGACAACGGCGTGTCGGTCATTTCGAGCATGGCGAGCCAGATGAACCCGTGCTCGTCCTGCATGACTTCGTCTTCGACGGGTCCTCGCCAGTAGTGCTCGGCCATGAAACCACCCTATTGAGCCGGCACTACAGCTCCTGACGGTCCGCTACCGTGGCCCCGTGAGCAACGCGCGAGTGCCCGGTGGGGTGGTGCACAAGCTTCCCGGAGACCTGCGCGACGCGTTGGTCGACAACCCCTCGGCCCTCGATGCGTGGAAGGACATCACGCCCCTCGCCCGCAACGAGTTCATCTGCTGGGTCGAGAACGCCAAGCAGGAGACGACCCGGGAACGACGGATCCGCCGAACCCAGGAAGAATTGGAAGACGGGATGCGTCGTCCTTGTTGCTGGCCGGGATGCGATCACCGCGAGCGCAACGGCAAATAGCGGTCTGGCGCTGATCTAAGGCGCCGAGTTCGCTGCCTCTGCCGTGCCCTTTCGGCGGTCAGACCTGAGGCGTCGTCTGCTCGGTCCAGCTCTGACCGTCCCAATACCGCTGATTGGCCCCTCCGGCGGGATCGGGGTACCACCCCGCGGGAGGCTGCGGTGGCGCGCTTGAGACGCCGGCGAGAGACGAACGCGCCGGATCCGCCGGACCGGTGTCAGTCGTGGCCGACTGGGCCGGGCCGACCGACGCCCACTCGTTGACAGCGTGCTCGAGCGTCGCGGGCTGGCGTTGGATGTCTGCAAACCCTTCGTGCCCCGCCTTCATGGCGTTTTGCTGCGCGAAGGCACGGTCGACGCCGGCTTTGGAAATCTGATCGAGTCGTTTGCAGTTGGGGCAGGCGACGTAGTGCTTGAAGCTCAGCGGAATCACCGGGATGAAGAACAAGGCAAACCACGTCGAGATCCGGAGCAACGCGACGGGACTCATCCCGCAGTTGGCGCAACGGAGCAATATCGGCCCCATCCCCTTTCTGAGCCTCCGAACGCCAAAGATGATGATCACTTGGCAACCCCCTCTCTTGTCGTACCTCGTCCAGCTCTTCCGCTCAGCTGCCGAGCGCCACCAACTCTTCGGCGATCTGCACCACGTTCAGCGCGGCGCCCTTGCGCAGGTTGTCGCCAGAAACGAAGAAGGCCAGTGCGTTGGGACTGTCGAGAGCCCGCCGGATCCGGCCTACGTAGGAGACGTCGCGGCCAGCCGCCATCAGCGGAGTTGGGATCTCGGTCAGCTCCACTCCCGGAGCGGTGCGCAGCACCTCGGTTGCGCGCTCAGGCGTGATCGGGCGCTCGAACTCAGCGACGATGGCCGCGGAGTGCCCGGTGAAGACCGGCACGCGCACACAGGTCGCGGTGACGGCGAGGTCCGGCGCGCCGAGGATCTTGCGCGCCTCGTTGCGGTACTTCTGCTCCTCGTCGGTCTCGAGCGAGCCGTCGTCAACGATGTTGAACTGCAGTGGGATCACGTTGTGCGCAATGGGCACCGGGTAGACGCTGCGGGGCGGGAACTCGACGGCGGTGCCGTCAAAGGTGAGCTCCGCCGCGTTGTCGGCGGTCTTGGCCAGTTGCTCGGCCAGCTCGCGCACCGCCTCGACGCCGCCGCCCGAGACGGCCTGGTACGAAGAGACCACGAGGCGGGTCAGGCCGGCCTCGTCGTGCAACGGCTTGAGCACCGGGATGGCGACCATGGTCGTGCAGTTCGGATTGGCCACGATGCCTTTGGGGATGTCACGCAAGGCCTCGGCGTTGGCCTCGGGCACGACGAGAGGAACCTCGGGGTCGAGGCGCCAGGCCGACGAGTTGTCGATCACGGTGGCACCGGCGGCGGCGAGCCGGGGTGCGAGCGAGCGCGACACCGATGCCGGCGCCGAGCACAACGCGAGGTCGATGCCCGATAGATCCGCCGTCTCGGCGTCTTCGACGACGATGTCCTTGTTGTCCCACGGCAGGATCGAGCCGGCCGAGCGGGATGACGCGAGGTACCGCATGGAGTCGACGGGGAAGTTGCGCTCGGCCAGGATCGAGCGCAGCACGACCCCGACCTGGCCGGTTGCTCCCACGATGGCGATGCGCATCGGGCAATTGTAGGAGGCGGCGGGCCGGCCCTCGGTCAGACTTCGAGCGGGCGCCGCCCTTCGAGGGCCCGGCCGAGCGTGAGCTCGTCGGCGTACTCCAGGTCGCCCCCGACCGGCAGGCCGCTGGCGAGCCGGGAGACGGTGACACCCAGTGGCGTGAGCTCGCGGGCGACGAGCATCGCCGTCGCCTCGCCCTCGATCGTCGGGTTGGTGCAGACGATGGCCTCCTTGATGACCCCCTCGCCGATGCGGTCGAGAAGTTCGCCGAGTCGGAGCTGCTCGCGGCCAATGCCGTCCAGCGGGCTCAGCGCGCCGCCGAGGACGTGGTAGCGACCCCTGAAGCCGGTGCGTTCGACGGCGACGATGTCGCGGGGATCCTCGACGACGCAGATCGTCTCGGGCTCGCGCCGGTCGTCACCGCACACGGCGCAGAGCTCGCCTCCCTCCGCCACGTTGAAGCAGACGGCGCAGAGGGTGGTCCGCTCCTTCACGGCGATGATGGCATCGGCCAGCCGACGCGCGTCCTCGGAGGGCACCTTCAAGATGTGGAACGCGATGCGCTGCGCCGACTTCGGGCCGATGCCGGGCAGTCGGCCGAGCTCGTCTATGAGGGAGCGGAGAGGGCCGGTGTACATCGTCGAGCGGGTGATCCCTTCGTTCGTGGTGGAGCGTGCCGTCGCCGTGCGCCAATGGCTGAATGGGCTCAGGCGGCGATACGAATTCTACGGGCCGGGTTCGGCCTCCCCGTGCTTCTAGCCCAGAACCTCGCTGGCGCCGGGGAACGCTTCGAGGAGCCGCGCCTGGGCCTCCGACGCCTGGTCGCCTTCCGCGTTGGCGCCGACCTCCGAGTAGTCGGCCGGGTCGAGGGTCTCCTCGGGCTCGCCGACCGACGCGTCCGCCGCTGGCCCGGCCGGCGCGCGAGCCGGCGCTTGCGGTACCGATCCGCTCTCGTCCACGTCCAGCACGAGCTTCACCGCAGTCCCGAAGTGCGCGCTCAGTCTCTGCTCGACCGTGGGGATCATCTCGAGGCAGCGGTCCCGGTGCGCTGCGTTCGGGAGCGCGAAGTGCGCCCCCTGCTCGTCCACCGAGACGAAGCGGCCTGCGCTGAAGAGTGCCTTGGCCCGCGCGGGCAGGCCTTTGAGAAGGCCGTCACCCCACGCCTCGGTGAGCGAGTCGCGGTCGACGCCGGCTGCCGGCACGGCCTCCTGGTCCGTCGGTTCGTCGGCGGGGCCGGCGTCATGCGCGCCTTCAGGCATGGTTGCTGCCGGCGGTTCGGCTGCTTCCTCCGGGGCCGGCGCCGCAGGGGCCGGAGCGCTCGCCGCCTGCTTGCTCCGCCGCACGGCGCCGAGGGAGGGGCGACCGCCCACGTCGGCGGGCGCTTGATCGGTCGCCGTTGACGGCTCCGCTGTGGGGGTTGGGGCGGGTTGTTCCGGCACGGCGGCCGGGGCGGGTGTCGCGGCAGTGGGCCGCGGGAACGCCGCCGCACCCGTGAGCGAACGCTCCAGAGCGCTCACGCGTTCGACGAGTGCCTCGACACTCGAGTCGAGGTCGGGCCGCACGGCGCGGACGAGCGCGATCTCCAGGACGACCTGAGCGTCGGGCGCGTCACGCATGTCGATCAAGGCGTGGCCGAGTATCTCCATGCTCCGCACCACGCGGGCCAGGCTCATGGCCTCGGCCAAGGTGACGAAGCGTTGCAACGACGGGCCGGAGGCAGCACACAGTTCGGGCGCGAGCGCGGCAAGGAACACCTGACGGAGATCGTCGACGAGCTCGGTCGCCAGTTGCTGCGGCCCCCACCCTCCCGCCATGAGGGCGTTCAGCGCGACGAGGACTTGTCCGACGTCGCCGTCGGCGAGTGCGTCCACCAAGCCGGCCAGCTCGGGGCGGGCCGCATCGGCCGATCCCGACGCCACGACCTGGTCCAGCGCAGAGAGCGCGTCCCTCGCCGACCCCCGGCCGCGTCGCACCGCGGCCTCGACGGCCTCGTCGTCCAGGTTGAGGCCGGCCTGCGTGTTGACCGACTCGAGCAGGTCGTGGAGCGTCTCCGCGGCGAGCAGGCGGAACTCGAGGTGCTGGGTGCGGCTTCGGATCGTCGGCGGCACCTTCTGGGGGTCGGTGGTGGCCAACACGAACACGACGTGACTCGGCGGCTCTTCGAGCGTCTTGAGCAACGCGTTGGCCGCGGCCTGCGAGAGCATGTGGACTTCGTCGACGATGTAGACCTTCCACCTTCCGGGCGTGCCGAGACCGGCGTGCGCCACGAGGTCGCGCATCGCATCGACGCCGTTGTTCGAGGCGGCATCGAGCTCATGGACGTTCAGTGAGTTGCCCCGTGTGATCTCGACGCACGACGTGCAGATGCCGCAGGGCTCGCCGTCGACGGGGGCCTCGCAGTTGAGCGCCTTGGCCAGGATGCGGGCGGACGACGTCTTGCCCGTGCCGCGCGGGCCGCTGAAGAGATAGGCGTGGGAGACGCGCTCGTCGCGCACGGCGCTGCGCAGCGCGCGCACGACATGGTCCTGGCCACGTATCTCGTCGAATCGCCCGGGCCGGAAACGGCGGTAGAGCGAGACGAAGGGGGCGTCGGCCATGCCGGCCGAGCCTACCCATGGCGTCAGACACCGCGACCCGGTGCTCGGTACGGCGGCCAGGTTGACTACGGCGCCCAACCAAACCCGCTGAGAGCTGCTGCCTTCCGACCCTGACTCGATTCACGAGCGGCCGTCGCGTAGGACCCGGCCACCGCACCCAACATCGGGTCGACGGTGCAAAGGTGAAGGTTAGCGGTCCGTTCGGGTTCTTTCCCTACACGACCAGGACGGCGCAGCCCACGTGGTCCATGACCGCCTTCGGTACATGAGCGAGGCGGCGCGCACCGTGGGCGGAGCCGGACCCGACGACGACCAGATCGGCCCCCTCGTCGGCCGCAACCCGTGCGATGGCACCGGCCGGGTCGTCGAGGACCGGGTGGGTGGCGACGTCGACCTGGGCGTCGGAGGCTTCCTTCGCCAGCCTCATCAGGAGCCAATCCGTGGCGCTGGCTCCGAACGCCGTGTAGCGGAATTCTTCGGGGAGCCACGGCGCCCTCTTGGGCTCTTTCTTGCCGTCGATGGCGGCGACGATGTGCAGCGTGCCGCCGGTCGCCTGCGTCAGGGCGAGGGCGCGGCGGAAGGCGCGCTCTGCGCCTTCGGAGTCGGCTGCACCGACGACCACGCTTCTAAACATGGGCGTACGGGCGCTCGGAGTCCGCCCGCTCCTCGTGACGGTGGAGGTCCGGCAGTCGATGGTGCCGCTTGTTGTCTTCCTTCGGACTCGGCGCCACCAGGACGGGCAGGTCGGTGACACGCATGATCTGCTCGCGCAGGCTGGGCGCAAGCCGATGACCGGTCAGGCGCGGCCGGTCGAAGCCCAGCACGATGACGTCGGCGCCGAAGTCAGCCGCCGCGTCGGCGATGCCACGGACCAGTTGACGGTTGCGGGCACCCAGCGTCGACGCGCTGACCATGAGGTGATGCGCCTGCCGTGGAGCCACGGGGCCGAGCTCCGTTTCGACCCCGCTCCTCTCCTGCCGGTGCCCGTCGGACACCTGGAGCAAGCGAACATCGGCACCAGGCCCGTCGACCCACTCGGCGACCAAGTGGACGGCTCCCTCTGCGGCCGGCGATTCGTCGATCGCCACGAGCATGCGGCCGAAGGGCCGCGTCTCGTCCATCACGTGGTCCGCACTGCCGTTCCGGTCGGTCTGCATTTGCTTCGCCATCTCGACCACCTCCAACCTCGCCAATTCTGTCCTCAAGGTTACATGAAGATGAACGTTAAGAGACTGTAAAGTTACACGAAGGTTAACTCTGTGACCTGGGTCGGGACGGCAAAGACCCAGCTAGAGCCCTTTTCCCGGGGTCGGAGCGGCCAATGACGGGCTCGGGAACCATCACTGCGGACACGCGACCGGAAATCCCGTCGCGGTCACTCCGGCCTGCGGCGGGCGTGACCAGGTCGTCTCCGACGAGCACCCCGGCTGCCGTTAGCCTGACCGGGCTGCAAGCACGGAGGAGTGCGAGAGCGGCCGAATCGGCACGACTGGAAATCGTGTGTTGGGCAACCAACCGTGGGTTCAAATCCCACCTCCTCCGCTCCGCCGGCTCGCCCGACGTCAGGTGCGCCGTCTCCGATGTCTCGACACATCTGAAGGGCCAGGTCATCGGGCCTGCAGAGGAGGGTCCCGACTTTCGCCGGTCGCGGCAGGTCTCCCATACTTGGCCCATCGCTACCTCCGAGCCCCTCCGACCGAAGAACGACGACGAAGCCATGGTCATCGCCCTGGCGGAGGCGCGGGACGCGGCGACCGAAGGCGAGGTCCCCGTCGGCGCCGTGTGCCTGGTCGAGGGGCGGGTGGTCGCCCGGCGCCACAACGAACGCGAGCGCGTCAAAGATCCCACCGCCCACGCCGAACTGCTCGCCCTGCGCGAGGCGGCCGCGGCACTCGGTGCATGGCGTCTCCGTGACGCGACCATCGTCGTCACGCTCGAGCCTTGCCCGATGTGCGCAGGCGCCCTGGTCGCCGCCCGCGTGGACCGTCTCGTCTATGGCGCGGCCGACCCCAAGGCGGGCGCCTGCGGAACCCTTTACAACCTGTGTGCCGATCCGCGCCTCAACCACGAGATCGCCGTCACACGTGGTGTACGCGCCGAGGAATGTGGCGCGCTCCTGACCTCGTTCTTTGCCGACCGACGCAACGATCGAGCGTCTGGCGAATCCTTTGGAGCAGGTCAGAGCCGCTAGGATCTCCGCTCGGAGGAGTGCGAGAGCGGCCGAATCGGACGGTCTCGAAAACCGTTGTGCCTCATGGGCACCGTGGGTTCAAATCCCACCTCCTCCGCTCGGGTCCGCAGGGGCCCGCCGCATGGGCGAATGCGGCGAGAACAGCGGCAAGGCGTTGCCTTGCCGTGTCAGTACCTGGTCGTCCCCCGGCGACCGGAAAGGAGTGAACCGTGGCACGCGCACGTTCGACATTCGGAAAATTGCAGCGCGACCAGGCCAAGAAGGACAGGGCCAAGGCGAAGATGGACGACCGCATGGCGCGCAAAGAGGACAAGGTCGCTGCCGCCGAGGAGCGGGCTACCGCACCGTCGGCCGACGACGTCGACCAGACCCAGATCCTCGAACAGCTCGCCGCCCTCCACGAGGACCTGGCCGACGGCCGCATCTCGCTCGACGACTTCGAGGTACGCCAAGAGGAGCTGCGGGCCAAGCTCGTCGTCTGACGCGGACCGGCGTCATCGACGCAAGCGCGCCGCCCGCGGGTCAGCTCGAGGGCGGTTTGTCGCGTCCTTCGAGCCAGCGACGGAAGCCCGCCGCATTGGAATGGACCCCGTTCATGATGTCCAGCTTCTCCTTGTGGCCGGGTTCGATGTCGCCCAGCAGCGGGTCGAAGCGAGCAGATAGGGCGTCGGCGATGTCGGTGCCCTCGCGGTAAGCCTTCTCGGCTGTCTCCGCCCACTGGCGCAACGTCTCTTCGGCCTCGGCCAGGAGCTCGTCGGGTTGTTCCAGCAACCCATAGTGCGCCAGCGCGATGCCCGAAGGACGGCGGGCCGCGAACTTTCCGAGCGACGTAATGGCCTGGTCGAGGTCGAAATCGGGCGGCGGCGTCGAGGGACGCAACACGCCGCCGTCCGGCAGCTTGACCCCGACGGCGTCACCGGCGAAGAGCACCCCGCTGAGGGAGTCGTGCAATCCGAGGTGGTGTTTGGCGTGGCCGGGAGAGTCCACCGCGACCAGGCTGCGATCAGGGCTGACCTCGATCACCTCCTCGTCCTCCAGCACGTGCAACCGCTCGACCGGCGTGGGGTCGAGCCGCCCGTAGAGCGAATCGAGCAGCCCCCCGTAGACGCGTGCCGCCGAATCGATCAGACGGGTCGGGTCGGCCAGGTGCCGCGCCCCCTTCTCGTGGACGTAGACGGTGGCGGACGGGAACGCCCGTGCGACGTTGCCGACCCCGCCCGCGTGGTCGAGATGGATGTGGGTCACCGCCACGCCCGCCAGCTCCGCCGGGCCAACCCCGATCTGGCCGAGCGCGGCGAGCAGCACCGGCACCGAGGTCTGGCTGCCGGTCTCGATTAGCACCGGCGCCGAACCCTCGATCAGGTACCCCGCGGTGACGCGCTCCCAGCCGCCGAGCATCGTGTCGATCTCGAGAACGCCGTCGGCAATCCGACGCGGCGGCGGGACCGCCGGGACGGCCTCGCCGGTCGCGGGGTCGTGCACATGCAGGCCCGCGTCGGTGTGGCGGTGACGATGGCCACCGTGCGAATGCGATCCGCTCACGACGCGCGCACCTCGGGACGATCCCTCACGGCGCGTTGACCTCGATCACCACCTTGACGTCGTCGGGCTTGCGTGTGAGAGCGTCACGCCACTGCTCGAGCGGCACGCGCCGCGTGACCAACCGCTCGAGCCAGGAGCGGTCCGCCTTGGCCAGCGCCTCTGCGGCTGCCTCGTAGTGACGCCGGTTCGCGTTCACCGATCCCACGACAGCCACGTTTTCCAGCACCATCGAGCGGTTGAGCATTCCCTCGTCCACGTCGATGGTGTGGCCGCCCGACGAGACGCCGGTCAGCACGACGACGCCCCCCGGCCCCACATTCGACATGGCGTCGAACACCAGTACCGGCACTCCGGTGCACTCGATGATGATGTCGGGCGACGACACCGCGTCCGCCACCTTGCCGGTGTGGTACGTGGCGCCGAGGTCGCGCACGAGGTCCGGCTTGACGCCCGTCGTCACCTGGTCGAGTACGTGAACGTCGAGCCCGCGCTGCACACCGATCAGTGCGGCCAGCAAGCCGATCGGTCCGGCACCAGTGACGAGCACCGTCTTCGGTTCCCAATGGGCGCGGGCCCCCACCCGGTCCGCCTGTTCCCACGCCTTGGCGACCACGCTCGTCGGCTCGAGCAACACACCGAGCAGGCCAAGGCTCTGGTCGACCTTGATCGTGAAGTCAGGAGTATTGCGGTAGCGCTCGGAGCAGTAGCCGTGATGCTCCTTGATGCCGCGCTCGGTGTACTGCCCGTTGCGGCAGAAGTCCCATTCGAGCACCGCGCAGTTGGCGCAGGGCACGGGATCGGGTCGCCGCACGATCCCGACGACCAGGTCGCCCTTGACGAGGTCGCCGCCGGCCGGCGCTTCGAGTACCCGGCCCAGGGACTCGTGCCCGAGGACAAGCCGTTGGTCGCCGGGGGGTGCCCATCCGTACGCGCCGGAGCAGATCTCCAGGTCCGTGCCGCACACGCCGATGGCGATGGTCTCGACCAGCACCGGGCCGTCGGACTCCGGTGGCTCCGGCATGTCGGTCAACTCACCGCTGTCTGCCTTCAGGGGGACCACGGTCAGAGCCTTCACGCGTCTGTTCCCTTCCGTGCGGCCTCGCGGACCTCGATCAGCGAGTCGATCCTTCGCGCTTCTTCACCGCCACTTTGCTCCGACCGAGGCGCTTCATGCGCTGGAACACCGGCGAGGTCGGGTTGAACGTGTTCATCAGTACCCGTCCGTCCTCGGAGGCCGTCGCCAGCGGATCGCTCCCGCTGAGACGGAAGGCCGAGTTGATCAGGGACACGTGCGAGAAGGCCTGCGGGAAGTTGCCGACCATCCTTCCGGCGAACGGGTCGTATTCCTCCGAAAGGAGACCGAGCTCATTGCGCAACGCGAGCAGGCGCTCGAACAGTTCGACCGCATCCTCCTCGCGGCCGATCATGTGGAGGCAGTCGACGAGCCAGAACGAACAGGCCAGGAACGCCCCCTCGCGCCCGGTGAGCCCGTCGACAGATCCGTCGTCGTCGGTGCGGTAGCGCAGCACGAAGCCGTGATCGATCAGGTTGCCCTCGATGGCTTCGATCGTCGAAATCACCCGCTCGTCGGTGGGGGGCAAGAAGCCCACGAGGGGGATCATGAGCACGCTGGCGTCGAGCTTGTCCGAGCCGTAGTACTGGGTGAACGCCCCGACGTCCTGGTTGTACCCCTTCTCGCACACCTCGGTGAAGATGTCGTCACGCAGGTTCTTCCACGCTTCGAGCGGCCCCTTGAGCTCGGGCCACTCCTCGAGGGTCCGCACGGCCCGGTCCACCGCCACCCACGCCATGACCTTGGAGTGGGTGAAGTGCCGCCGGGGACCTCGCACCTCCCAGATGCCGTCGTCGGGCTGCGTCCATCCCTTCTCGATGAACTTGATCAGTTCCCTCTGGAGCTCCCACGCCGCCTCCGAATGCACACCCTGCGTGCGCGCGGACGAATACAGAGCGGACATGACCTCGCCGTACACATCGAGCTGGTATTGCTCGGAGGCGGCGTTGCCGATCCGCACGGGTGAGGAGTTCTCGTAGCCCGGCAGCCACGACGCCTCCCATTCGTCGAGGCGCCGCTCTCCCGCCGGCCCGTACATGATCTGCAGCTTCGATACGTCCCCGGCCACCGCGCGCAGGAGCCAGTCGCGCCACGCCATGGCCTCGTTGAAGTAACCACCCCGCATCAGCGCCTCGAGGGTGAGCGTCGCGTCCCGCAGCCAGCAATAGCGGTAGTCCCAGTTGCGGTTGCCCCCGAGCGCCTCGGGCAGCGACGTGGTGGCGGCGGCCACGATGCCGCCGGTCGGCTGGTAGGTCAACGCCTTCAATGTGATGAGGGAGCGCATCACCGCGTCGTGATACGGGCCCTGGTAACAGCACATCTGGGCCCACTCGGTCCAGAATGCCTCGGTGAGGTGGACGGCGTACCAACTGTCGAGGGGGGGCGGGGGCTCCTCGTGCGACGGGTACCAGACCAGAGTGAACGGGTAGCGCTGGTTTTCGGTCACGGTGAAATCTGCGATGGTCCGCAGGTCCTTGCCCTTGGCGTCGACGCGGTGCCACAGCGCGACCGAATCAGGTCCCGCGGTGAGTCGGGTGAGGCCGTCGCTCGTGGTCACCCAGGGGACGACGTCGCCGTAGTCGAAGCGGACCACCAACTCCATGTGCATGTCGACCGTTCCGCTCACACCTTCGATGGAACGCACCAGGTGCGGGTAGCCCTCGCGATTGGGCATGCAGTCCGTGATCCGCACGGTGCCCGTCTCGGTGTCGAATTCCGTCTCGAGGACGAGCGAGTCGGGGCGGTACCAGCGCCGTGTCGCGAGAATGCTGTTCGGCGCACCGGTGGGCGCGAGCTGCCAGAAGCCGTGGTTCTTGTGACCGAGCAGGCGCGCGAAGCACGCCGGGGAGTCGAAGTGGGGCAGGCACAGCCAGTCGATGGACCCGTCGAGGCCCACCAGGGCGGCCGTATGAAGATCGCCGATGACGGCGTAGTCCTCGATGCGTTGCGCCATGGCCTCATTCTTGCCGCATTGCGCCGGGGAGCCGACGCACTCTGGGTCCGCCGGGCCTGCGGTGACCGCTCAGCCCGAGATACAGGAACCGGTGCTGACGGCCGCGTGGTGTTGTTCGGCTGCTTGGACCCGGGACAGGACGCCGGGCGACGTCAGGGCGTAGCCGACGTTGGAATAGACGGTCGAGCGGGAGAAGACGACGCCGATGACCTGCCCACCCGGCCCCATCAACGGTCCGCCCGAGTTGCCGGGCAGCACGGTGGCGGCAAGGGCATAGACGCCGCGGGTGACCGACCCGCTGTTGTAGATGTCCTTGCCGATCGCCGTGACCTCCTCGGACACAGTGGCCGGGTTGACCGTGAGGGGGCCGTCCTCCGGATAGCCCAAGAGCGCCGCCTGGGTGCCGTTCGGCGCCAGGCTCGAGCTGATGGTGAGGACCGGTCCGAGCGGCGCGCTCGTCCGGAGCACCGCGAGGTCGAAGGACGGGTCGAAGTACACGGGCGTCGCGCCGTACGCGGTGCCACCGACGAGAACCTGCGTGTTGCCGGAACCTTCTCCGGCGATGACGTGCGCGTTCGTTGCGACCAGCCCGGGTCCGACGACGAAGCCCGACCCCTCCTGTTCGTTGCTGCACGCCGTGCCGAGAATCTTCACGGTTGAGAAGATGGCGGCGTTGGAGAGTGCTCTCGTCTGCGCCGTCGTCGGGGGTGCGACGTTCGGCGTCGAAGGCGGGGTCAGCGTGGAGAAAACCTGGGGGAACCCTTGGTTGTTGAGGAAGTTCTGGAGGTCGTTGAAGATCGACGGCGTCTGCGGCAAGATCTGGTCGATCGAGTGCAGGATGTCCGATCGGCTTACGGCGGCGTCGAGCGACGCGAAGCGGCTGTTGGGCGACGAGATGACGGCTGCCACGAGCCAGACGGACAACAGGACCGCCACCACCGCGACACCGACACCGAGGGCGGCGTCGACGTTGCCCAGATGGTGACGGCGCAGACTTATGTTGCTGTACGTCCCGATGACGCGGCCGAGGTAGCCGAGCCCGCAGGCCGTGCCCAGCACCAGGGCGATGATGAGGATCGCGCGGGTGGTGCTGTCATGTGGGGTCTTGAGCAGGTTCGTCCAGACCAGGGCGCCGAGCCACAGGCCCAACCAGAACCCGGCGAACGTGAGGATCTGGATCAACGCGCCCAGCCGCAGCCCGTGGACCGCGGCCAGCAGCAGCAGCCCGATGATCAGCAGGTCGACCCAGTCCACCGCTGCGAGCGTAGACAACGATGCCCCCGAAAACGGTTGCGCCACCACTATTGTTCGGTCCGCCGTGGTCCCATGCTCCGTGCTTCGCCACTGGGGTGCCCGGCGATCCGGCTGGCGGCTGACGGCCCTGCTCGCAGCCGTCGCGCTCGCCGCGACCGGTTGTACGGCGAACGCCAACTCCGGCTCGTCCCGCACCTCCCATGTCCTCGGTGCCCCCAAGGGCACACCGCTGGTACTGGGTCAGCCCGCGCCAGCGGGTACCGGCGAGCTCGGAGCGCTGTCCTGCGCGACAGCCCGACGCTGTTGGGCCGTCGGGGTCGCAAGCCCGAACGCCTCAGCGCACCCAGGGTCCACGACCGTGATCGTCGCAACGAGGAACGGTGGCCTGACATGGCGAGAGCAACACGTGACGGGCGGGAGCACCCCCCAGCTGAGCGGGGTGTCGTGCCCGACGCCGACCCACTGCATTGCAGTGGGATCCACGGGCGCGTCGCTTCCCGGGAGTGGCGTCGTTTTGGCCACGACGAATGCCGGCACGACCTGGAACCCGGTGACGGCACCCACGGGAGCGCTCACCGTGATCACGGTCTCGTGCTCTTCCGTGACCGCGTGCCTTGCCATCGTGAGCGACGGCTCGTTGATCTGGTCGGCGACCAGCACCGACTTCGGCCAGTCGTGGCAGCGCGACGGCAATCTGCCTTCCCTCTTCCTCGCCGAGAACGACCTTTCGTGCACGGTGGGCGGGCCGTGCCTCGTGGCCGGGTATGCACCGACGGGGACCGGCACTGGTGAGGGCGCCGTCGCGCTCAGCGCGGACGGCGGGCAGACGTGGTCCTTGGCCTCGGTGCCCAACGGGATCGGCGTGCTGCGCAGCGCAACGTGCTCCAATGCGGCGAATTGCCTCGCCGCCGGCTCGACGTCGGCCTCGGTGAACGACGTCGTTCCCGCCAAGGGTGCGCTACTCCACAGCGCGGACGGAGGCCACACCTGGGAGCCCGTTACCGGCTCGCCTCCCGTGGCCGATGTGTTCGACATCGAGTGCCCGTCCGCCAAGGTGTGCGCCATGGTCGGAACCGTGTGGAAGGGCACCCCTGCGGTCGGCACCGGCGGCGTCGCCCAGAGCGGCGATGCCGGGGCGACCTTCCACCTGTCGTCGGCTGCCTACGTGCCGCTGACCCTCACCGCCCTGTCGTGCCCGGCCACCACAACCTGCGTCGCGGCCGGCGGGGACTCTTTGGCGCGGATCACCGTGGCGCCGCCCAAGCCCCGCCAGCCCCCCGCGGGTTCCCAGGGGGCTGGAACCTTGGGCACCCGTTGAGCCTCCATCCCTAGTCAGAGACCCCCTACCCCCATAGAATTGCCACTGCTGCACGCATCGACGTCGCAGCCAGGAAGCGTGGGGGGTCGCGCGACCACCCGCGCATTACCGATGGAGGCCCATCATGGCGAAGACCTGCCCTCAGTGTCAGAGCGAAGCCGCCGACGCCGCAACCTTCTGTCCCAGTTGCGGGGCGAGCCTCGCAACCGCGGCCGCCGCCGGCGCGGCAGCGGCTCCTCCGCCTCCAGCGGCGGCGCCCGGAGGCGCAGCCACGACGGCCGGGTCGAACGTTCCGGCCTACCGGTTCGACGCAGCTCGCTGGACGCTGGCCGACCGCATCGCGGGCATCGCGACCATCGTGCTGTTCATCAGCCTGTTTCTTCCGTGGTTCACCTATACGGCCGGCTTCTTGGGAGCATCCGTCAGTTTCTCGGTCAACGGGCTGTGGCACGGGTGGATGTACATCACGCTGATCCTCTCGATCCTCATCGTCGCGTACCTCGTCTTGCGGGCTGGATGGGACTCGCTCCCGATCAGCCAGGACGTCCCCCATCTGACCGTCATGATGGCTGCGACGATCGTTGACGCCGTCCTGGTGCTGATCGCGTTCATCGACAAGCCGGGTGGCGGCGGGGTGGGCTGGGGCTTCGGCGCCATCCTGGGCCTCATCGCAGCGCTCGTGGCGGCAGCGCCGTACGCGATCCCGCAGCTGCGCGCGAAGACGATGTGACCGGCGGGCGCTGTCGGCAGGTTCGAGCCGGCGCTCCCGGAGGCTTTAGAAGAACGCGAAGACCGGACCGCTCACGACGCCCGTGCTGCCGCTGTTCGACGTCGATCCCGTCGTGCCGCTGTTGGCCGAAGTCCCGGTGTTGCCCAACGACCCGCTGTTGAGGCCGTTGCCGGTCGTTCCCGTGTTGAAATTGCCGCTTCCACACACCCCGGTGCCGTTCGAGAACTGAATGCAGTGGTTGATGTTGTTCACCACGGCGACGACGAAGACGATCCACAGAATCAGCCCGGCGATGCCCACGAAGCCCAGGATGATGCCGGCCAGGGCCATTCCGCTCCCGCCCTGTCGCCCCCCGCTCTCGCGGATCTGCTTGCGCGCCACGAAGCCGAAGATCACCGCAAGGATCGCACCGACCCCGAACACCCAGACGATCCCGAGCACCAAGGAGGCGATGGAGAAGCCGTTCGTCGACGGGACCGTTGGCGGCGCAGGCACGTAGCCCGGCGTCCCGTACCCGGGTGGGTACGGGGGCGGTGGATAAGGTCCCGCAGGCGGCGGCGGGGGTGGCGCGTCGTAGGCCGGCGGCGACTGGCCGGCAGCGACCGCTTCAGGCGGCGAAGCGGACGATACGAAAGCCCCACACTTCTCGCAGAAGCTGGTCCCGCCCCGCACCGGGCTCCCGCAGCTCGCGCAGTAGTTGACACCGGGTGCGGTCACGACCTACCTCCCCGGCGAGAGATCACCCGCCGACCGTTTGCCGCCTCTGTGGTGAGTGCCGAGCACGGTACCGCACGGGGCCCGTGAACGCCACGATGGGGAGAAGCGTTCGAGCGATCAGTGGCGCATCGCGGACAACATGAGTCCCGGGATCTTCGCAGCCGACGGCTCGGCCTCGAAGGCCACGAATCGGCGCATGACGTCGTAGCCCGACGGTGCGGTGGCGAACCACGGTGGCTTCGGTCGCGAACGGAACGGCGCGCGCACGACCGACTTCTGCGGCCGGTCGAACATCAGGGCGTTACCCACCACCCCGGTCCCCGACTGGATGTCGGTGCGCGGGTGCCCCGGGTAGGCGCCCCACGTCGTGGAACCCATGGCAAAGGACAGCCCGTGCCAGACGTTCACGCCGATGGAGCCGTAGCGCAGGTCGGCAACCGAACGCTCCAGCGCATCGGCGACCCCCGCGTCCTTGAGGGACGACGGCGCCACGATGATGGTGGCTCCGAGCGTGCCCCACACCACGTCGTTGCAAAAGGCGGTGGCGGCATCGAGGAACCCCGCCGCATCCGGCGCCGGCAGAGCCGTCTCGGCCACCTCCCCGAAGAAGGACTCCACGTTGAAGGCGATGTCGTCGGTGCGCCCGGGCGGCACGTCGCCGATGAAGGTCCAGGGCAGCGCGTCGGCCGGCCCGCTGCCGAGCGACTCGGCCTCGGGGTGCGCAGCGACGAAGGCGTCGCGGCGGGCTGCCGCGCCGGGGTAGTAAGCGCGGCGGGTGCGGATGCCAGCGAGCGTCTGGGTCAACGCACCGATGAACGCGTCCCGCTGCGGCCAGCCATCGTGCGTGATCACGACCCGGGCGCTGATGCAGTTGAACCCCGCGTTGTTGACCAACATCGTCGCGATGTGCTCCGCCTGGTAGCGCAGCTCGGGGATGGACCACTTGCCGGGCACGACGACGATAGGTGACACGTTGCCGAGCTCGGCGGTGACGGGCTTGTCGAGCGCGGGCTCGTCGACCGCCTTGCGGCGCGCACCCTCTTCGCCCGGGCCGAACACGACGGCGTCGTAGGTCTTGTCCGAACCGGTGATGTGCACCTCGTCGATGCGCGGGTGCGCGGTGAGGTACTGGCCGACGGCGGCGTCACCGTCGACGATGCGGAGGACGCCGGCGTCGATGAGCGGCGCCAGGGCTCGGGTCCAGTGCGGCAGGAGATAGTCGTTGACCGGGTTCGCCTTCATCACGACGACCTTGCCCTCGACGAAGAGCTTCGAGAACACGTCGCGCGGGCCGAGCGACGCCACGTTGCCCGCCGCGAGGACGAGGGCCGTGCCCGTGTGGGCGACGGGGTCGATGTACGCGGCCGCCTGGCCGGCGACGAGAGACTCGCGGGTGACGCCGAGCTGCATCCAGACCTCGGCCGTGGTTTGGGCGAACGCGATCCGATCGAAAGCGCTCGCCGGGACGACCTGGACGCGCAGGCGGCCGTCGGGCGCCTCGCGCACCGGGCCGGGGAACGAGGGTCTGCCGTCCTTCGCGATGTCGCGCAACGAGTCGCGGAACAGGCGCGCCATGCGTACGAAGGTGCCGACGCCGGCGAACAGCTCCTCGCCCGCCTCGGTCGAACCCGGCTCGAGACCCTTGGCCTCGCACGCCGCGGCGAGCCAGTCGTCCTCCGCCGCCATGGTGGCGTCGATCACATCTTGCAGCAGCGTCGCCCGCGCGGACGCGTCGGTCTTCGCCCAACCTGGCGCGTGATCGGCGACGAGCGTGACGACGGCATCGAGCGCTTCGGTGTCGACGGGCGCCGTCGTTGCGGCCGGCGCGTCGCTGCCCGTCGTTCTTCTTCTCGTTCCCTTCGCCTGATCTGCGGTCGGGGCAACCGCCCCGCGGCTCGTGATGGTCATCGGTCATCCTCCCCGGCGCGCCACACCATGTCTCCCCCCGTCGGGGTCGGTTTGGCCCGCATCACCGGCATCCAGCGTACCGATGCGTGCCTGGATCCTGCCGTGCGTGGCGGGTTGCGGTTAATTCCCTGGCCGGAGGGGAATCACTGTGTGTTAGGCATTGCTGTCCGGGGGCTTGGGACACGCAAGGACTTATTAGCGATGGAACGACGGGGAGGCCCAGTGGGAATCACCAAGAACGGAAACCGGCACGTGGCACGTTTGCGGGGAGCACGTCCCTTCCGAATGCGGGGAATGGGAGCGGCGGCTGCCGCACTCTTGTGCGGGATGTTCGGCCTCGGTGCGATCGCGGTCTCTGGCGTGCCGTCGGGGGCGGCCACCTCGGCCACCCTCTACGTGGACAACGTCAACGGCACGGCGACGACGGGGTGCACCTCGTCCGGCGCCGGCGCGTGCAAGACGATCCAGCAAGGTGTGACCGCGGCCGAAGCCCTCACCGGCACCGCCGTCACGCTCGACGTCGCCGGTTCTGCGACGACCTATCCCGAGACGGCGACGAGTGGGGTCACGATCAACCTCCCCTCGGGCCCCGGTGACTCCCTCGACATCGAGGGCACCGGCTCGACACCGCCGACCCTCAACAACGGCGGGACCGGCAGCAACGTGACCATCCCCTCCACGAGCGCCGGCGCCGTCACCATCGACAACATGACCATCAGCGGTGGCCACGCCACCACCACGGCGGGCGGTGCCATCTTCGACGTCGGGACCGGGACCTTGACCGTCGGTCACGACACCTTCTCCAACAACCAGGAGACCGGAGGCAACGACGGCGGGGCCATCGACGCGGTCGACGGATGTAACGGGGGCACCAGCGGCAACGTCGTCGTGACGAACTCCACGTTCGTCAACAACACGGGGACTTCAGATGGTGGCGCCATCGATGCCCATGACTTCTGTGGTCCAGCTCCGACGGGCACCCTGACCGTGAGCAACAGCACCTTCCAGTCCAACACCGCCACGTTCGGCGGGGCCATCTCGGCGTGGAACGCGGGCAGCACCGTGACGAACAGCACGTTCGTCACGAACACGGTGCCCACGGGAGATGACGGCAGCGCGTTCGGCGGTACCGGTACGGCCTTCGTCGACGACACTCTGACAGGGAACAACGGCGGACACGAGGCGATCTTCGGCGGTTCTGGCGTCTCCTTCGCCAACTCGATCCTTGACGACGCCCCCGCCGTTGAATGCAACGCGGCGGTGACCGACGGCGGGCACAACGTGGCTTCGGACGCCACGTGCGCCCTCGGCTCGACCAGCATCCAGAACTCGACCACCATCGGGACGCTGACGCTCGCGGCGAACGGCTCGACCGGGCCTCAGACCGCGGCGATCGCCCCCTCGAGCTCGGCGGCCGGGATCGTGCCGAAGAGCGCCTGCACCGTGACCACCGACGAGCGCGGCCAGCCCCGGCCAGGCATCGGCTACACCGCCTGTGATGCCGGCGCCTACGAACTGCAGAAGTCGACCGGCTATGACCTCGCCGGCTCGGACGGTGGCGTCTTCGTGTTCCCGACGGGCCAGCCCAAGGGCTTCTACGGCTCGCTGCCGGGCCTCGGGATCCACGTCAGCAACGTGGTCGGCCTGGTGCCCACGAACAACTACCAGGGCTACAACCTCGCCGGGTCCGACGGCGGCGTGTTCGTCTTCCCGGTCGGGATGCCCTCGGGCTTCTACGGCTCGCTGCCGGGCCTCGGCGTGAAGGTGTCCAACATCGCCGGCCTGGTGTCGACGAACAACAACCACGGCTACAACCTCGTCGGGAACGACGGTGGCGTCTTCGTGTTCCCGACCGGCCAGTCCGCCGGCTTCTACGGCTCACTGCCGGGCCTCGGGGTCCACGTCAACAACATCATCGGCATCGTCGAGCAGCCGGACGGTGGCGGGTACTTCCTGGTCGGCCGTGACGGCGGAGTGTTCGCCTTCGGCGACGCGACGTACTACGGGTCGCTGCCGGGCAAGGGCATTTCGGTGAACAACATCGTCGGCATCGCCACGACCCTCGACGGCAAGGGCTATTACCTCGTCGGCTCGAACGGCGCGGTCTACCCCTTCGGTGACGCCGTGGACCACAGCTCGCTGCCCGCGATGAAGATCTCGGTCTCCAACATCGTGAGCATCGTGCCCACGGCCGACGGCGGTGGCTACTGGCTGATCGGCTCCGACGGTGGCGTCTTCGCCTTCGGCGACGCCAGCTTCATAGGCTCGCTGCCCGGGCTCAACGTCAAGGTGTCCAACGTCGTCGGGGCGGTTCCCACACTCTTCTGACCTGCGTTGCGCTCCGCCCGGCCCCAAACTTTCTGGGGCCGGGCGAGGCCCAGCCCCGTCACTTGACCGAGGCGATTCTCGCTCCACCCCGCCGCACGCTCACTGATGTGACTGATGTGTCAGTGCTTTAGGGAAATGTGAGGGTTCGCGTCAAACTGTTGACCCGTGGCGCCGCGGTGCCAATAGTGCAGAGATGCGTCGGCTTCCCTGGGTGTTGGCCGCCGAACCGGTCCGCCGGAACCGGCGGCTGCGAGCTCTCGTCCCATCCGCCTTCGGCGTGGCCGTCCTCGCTCTCACTCTCTCGGCGTGCGGCAGCTCGTCACCGCCCGCCCCGCGGGCCGAGCGCGTCAGCGGCGGCCCGACGGGGAGCTACCTCGTCGCGACGGGCATCCACAAGATCAAGCACGTGATCATCATCGAGCAGGAAAACCGGTCCTTCGACAGTTATTTCGGCACGTATCCGGGCGCCAACGGCATCCCCTCGGGGGTGTGCGTGCCCCTGCCGACGGGCGGCTGCCAGGCGCCGTATCACGACACGGCCGACGTCAATGGCGGCGGACCACACAACGTCAGCAACGCTGCGGCGGACATCAACAATGGCGCGATGAACGGGTTCATCAAGCAGGCCGCCAACGCGAAGAAGGGATGCTCCAACCCGGCCAATCCCGCTTGCACCAACTCGGCCACGCCGGATGTCATGGGCTTCCACACGTCGGCCGAGATCCCGAACTACTGGTCCTACGCCAACGACTTCGTACTCAACGACCAGATGTTCGAGCCAGTCCACTCGTGGTCGCTCCCGGACCACCTCTATCTCGTGTCAGGGTGGTCCGCCATTTGCTCGAACCCCAAGCCCTCGAGCTGCACGAACCAGATCCGTGGCCCCTACACGCCGGCCCAGATGCAGCGATACGTGAACCAGGCGCTCGACACCGGCACCGCCGACGTGACGAACGCGTGGACCGACCTCACCTGGCTCCTCTACAACCACCACGTCCCATGGGCCTACTACGTGCAGACGGGCGACCAGCCCGATTGCGCGAACGATGCTGCCGTCAACTGCCCGCCGGTGAAACAGAACTACCTGACGCCGGGCATCTGGAACCCGTTACCCATCTTCGAGGACGTGCAGAAGGACCACCAGCTGCGCAACATCGCTCCGCTCGACGGCTACTTCGCGGCCGCCGCGAAGGGGAACCTGCCGGCGGTCTCGTGGATCGCGCCGTCGCAGGCCGACAGCGAGCACCCGCCGGCGAGCGTCCACCAGGGGCAGGCGTATGTCACCGCCATCGTCAACGCCGCCATGAAGAGCCCTGATTGGAACTCGACGGCGATCTTCCTGCAGTGGGACGACTGGGGTGGCTTCTACGACCACGTGGTGCCACCGGGCGTCGACCAGAACGGTTACGGGCTTCGGGTACCGGGAATGGTGATCTCCCCGTACGCCAAGCAGGGCTACGTCGATCACCAGACGCTCAGCAGCGACGCCTATCTCAAGTTCATCGAGGACGACTTCCTTGGCGGCTCGCGGCTGAATCCCAAGACGGACGGCCGGCCCGATCCCCGGCCCGACGTGCGTGAGGACGAGAAGATCCTCGGCAACATGGCGAACGACTTCGACTTCAACCAGGCGCCGCGGGCACCAGTGTTGCTGCCGACGAACCCCCCGACGGACTCGCCGTCCATCCCTGGCTACTTCACCGGCATGGGGCCGTGCGAAGGATGCACGGCGACGCCGCCGTCGACGACGGGCGGTTAGCTAGCCGGCTCGTCGTCAGGAGACCTGCGGCAGCACGTCGCGCGCGATCAATTCCACGTGCTCGAGGTCATCGAGGTCCAGCACCTGGAGGTAGACCGTCTCGGCGCCGATGTCACCGAACGCCTTGATCCGCGCCACGATTTCATCGGGCGTGCCGGCGGCACCGTTGGCCCGCAGTTCGGCCGGTTTGCGCCCGATGTTGGCGGCGCGACGCTCGAACTCGGCCTCGTCGATGCCGCAACAGACCACCTGCGCCGCCGAGAAACGTAGGGAGGTCGGCTCGCGACCACTCTGCTCGCAAGCGGCGCGCACCCGTCCGTACTGTGCCTCGGTGTCGGCCAACGACGAGAACGCGAGGTTGAACTCGGCTGCGTAGGCCGCGGCCAGCCGCGGTGTGCGTGTCGCCCCGTGCCCGCCCACGATGAGCGGAGGGTGTGGCTTCTGGACGGGCTTCGGCAGGCCCGGACTGTCCTCGATGGTGTAATGGCGTCCCTTGAAGGCGAACTTCTCCCCGATCGGGGTCGTCCACAGTCCGGTGAGGATGGCGAACTGCTCCTCGAGGCGCTCGAAGCGCTCGCCGAGCGGTGGGAACGGCACCCCGTACGCGAGGTGCTCGGCCTCGAACCAGCCGGCACCGAGGCCGAGCTCGACGCGGCCACCGCTCATGGCGTCGACCTCTGCCACTTCAACGGCGAGCAATCCGGGCAGCCGAAAGGTCGCGGAGGTCACGAGCGTCCCCAAGCGAATGCGCTCGGTCTCGCGGGCCAGGCCACCCAGCGTCACCCAAGCGTCCGTCGGACCGGGCAGGCCGTCACCACCCATGGTGAGGAAGTGGTCGGAACGGAAGAGGGCGTCGAAGCCCAGGGCCTCGGCCGCCTGGGCGATACGGACCTGCTGCACGTACGTGGCGCCCTGCTGCGGTTCGATGAAGATGCGGAGCTTCATCGGCCCAAGCTAACCCGAGCGTTCGGTCCGCAGCCCGGTCACGCGCTCGGGGGTGCGACGCCGGCGTGTGGCGGGCAAACTGCCCGTATGGACATCGGCGTGATCTTCCCCCAGACCGAGCTCGGCTACGACACGGGTGCCGTGCGCGCGGTCGGACAGGCTGTCTCGGACCTCGGCTACACGCATCTGGCCGCCTACGACCACGTGCTCGGCGGCGACACCGCCGTGCTCGGCAACCTCGGTGGCCCCTACGGCATCGACCACCCCTTCCGCGAACCGCTGACGATGTTCTCGTATCTAGCCGGCTTCACGAATCTTGGGTTCGCGACATCCATCCTCATCGGTCCCCAGCGGCAGACCGCGCTCCTGGCGAAGCAGGCCGTCGAGCTCGACCTGCTCTGCGGCGGTCGCTTCCGTCTCGGGCTCGGGGTCGGGTGGAACAAGCTCGAGTACGACGCCCTCGGCATGCCGTTCAACCGGCGGGGTGCGCTCTTGGAGGAGCAAGTGGCTGTACTGCGCGCCTTGTGGACGGAGAAGAGCGTCACTTTCGACGGGGAGTTCCACCACATCAACCACGCAGGATTGGCGCCGAGACCCGAACGGCCCATTCCGGTCTGGATCGGCGCGTTCGATCCGCCCGCGCTGCGACGCGTCGGCCGGATTGCCGACGGATGGTTCCCCATGGCGCGTCCCCGCGGCGGCCTCGAAGAGGCGCTCCAAATCATCCAGGACGCGGCAGCCGAGGTGGGACGGGACCTGACCGACTTCCAGTTTGAAGGGCGCCTCGAGTACTCCGTGCGCGACCACGACAAGCTCGTCGAGCACGCCGAACGCTGGCGCGAGGCCGGCGCAACCCATCTCTCCCTTAACACGATGCACTCCGACTTGAGCGGGGCGGACGCGCACATTGCCGCCCTCGAAGAGATGGCACCGGTCCTCCTGTAGCCCTGGATCGTCGTGCCAACATGAGGCAGTGCCGGACGAGCTGACGCCGGAACCGTCACCCGACGCTCGTCCCGACGTCAGCCTCGCCACGATCGCCCGCGAGTGGGGGCGCATCGGTTGCGTCGGCTTCGGCGGCCCACCGACGCATATCGCGATGCTGCGAAAGCTCGCCGTGGGGCGCGAGAGGTGGATCGACGAGGCCGAATTCGAGGACGCGATTGCGGCGACGAACCTGCTGCCGGGACCTGCCTCCACGCAGCTCGCGATCTTCTGCGCGTGGCGCCTTCGGGGCTGGCGCGGCGCCCTTGTCGGCGGCGCCTGCTTCATCTGCCCGGGACTGGCCGTCATCATCGTGTTGTCGGCCATCTTCTTGGCCTCCAACCCGCCAACCTGGATCAAGGGTGCTGCCTTGGGTGCCGGCGCGGCGGTCGCGCCCGTTGCGATCAACGCGGCGCTGGGATTGCTCCCGGCGAGCTGGCGGCGGGCCGGTGATGTGGGCGCACGCCAAGTCCGCTGGGTCGCCTACGCGCTTGCAGGCGGCGTGGCCGCCGCAACGGTCGGGACCTGGCTCGTCCTCGTCCTGCTGGGCTGCGGCCTAGTGGAGGTCACCATCTCAGGTGGTGTGCGCTGGCCGCGTGGCCCACATGCCTTCGTTGTTTCGCCACTCGGTATCGTCGCAACCGGCGGCCTCGGTGCGCTCGCGTGGGTGGCTCTGAAGGTCGGTGCGCTTTCATTCGGCGGCGGCTTCGTGATCATCCCGCTCATGCAGGCCGACGCCGTGCACCACTACCACTGGATGACAAACGCCCAATTCCTCAACGGGGTGGCGCTCGGCCAGATCACGCCGGGGCCGGTTGTGCAGACCGTTTCAGTGGTGGGCTATGCCGCAGCCGGCGTGGGCGGCGCGTTGCTCGCGGCACTCATCGCATTCTCCCCTTCGTTCGTCTTCATCCTCGCCGGGGCCCGGCACTTCGGCACACTGCGAACGAACCGCGTCGCGCAATCGTTCCTGGGCGGCGCGGGCCCCGCGGCAATCGGCGCTATCGCAGGTGCTTCCATTCCGTTGGCCTTGGCAATTGCGCATGTATGGCAGGTCGTCGTCCTTGCAGGCGCCTTCTTGCTGATCGTCGGGCTACGGCGGAGCGTCGTCCTGGTGCTCGTAGGCGCCGGGGTCATCGGCGCGTTCGGTGCGGCGCTGGGTTTGCCGACGGGGGGCTAGCTGACGGGGGCGGGTCGGCTAGGAGCGGGAGAAGACGGCGGTCAGCCCCTGGCGCCAGTCGGGGTAACGGGGTGACCAACCGAGCTCCGTGCGGGCCCGCTCACTCGAAACTGCCGGCTGTTCGCACAACAGGTAGGTGAGGAACGCACCGGCACCGATCCGGACGAGCGACTCGGGCACGTGGCGCGGTGGCTTGGTGCCCATGAGTTTGGCCGTGAAGGCCATCGCCTCGGACGCCGGCGCCGGCGCATCGTCGGCCACGTTGAAGATGCCGGTCGGGCCCTCGAGCGCCGCCACCGTGGCCGCGGCCGCGTCGTCGATGTGGACAAACGCGAAGATCCCTCCGCCCTGGCCCGGGATCGGGAGTACGCGCCGCTTCAGCATCCTGGCGTAGAGCCCGTTCGGCGCGAAGTAGGTACCCGGGCCGTAGAAGGAGCCGTAGCGCAGCACCACGCCCTCGAGCCCGGCGTCACCGAGGGTGTTCGACTCGAGCGTGGCGACCGAACCCGTGAGGATGCCGATCTGGCCCTTGGCGTCGGTCCAGAGCGGGTCTGCCTCCGTGCGCACGCCCGGTCCGGGGCGGTAGGCAAAGGAGATGCTCTGCGCCACGATGCGGCGAGCGCCCGCCGCTCGGGCTGCGGTCACGAGCGTCTTGGAGGCCTCGCGGCGAAGGCGACTCGTCAGATCGAAGCCACGCTTTATCGCGAACGGGTTCGCTGTCTGGGGCAGGCTCGTCAGCTCGTTGATGACGACCTCGGGCTTGAACGACTGCACAGCGCCGATCAAGGTCTCGCTGTCGAAGGCGTCGCCGACCGCCGGGACGATTCCGGGCACACCCAGGGCGGCGACCTTCGCTTCGTTGCGGCAGTACACCGCGACCTCATGGCCCGCAGAGGCCAAGGCAGCGACCAAGGGGCGTCCGATGGCACCCGTACCGCCGGCGATGAACACCCGCATCGGCTGCAGGCTATTGCGACCTCTGCGCTCCGGGCGAAGCAGCGTGAGGTGGGCGAGCGGCTCGGGCGGGGTCTGGGGCTTTGGCAGGATGTCGGGGTGAGCGAGGACAGCGGCTACCCGGGCGCGCCGCCGGGGTGGTACGCCGATCCGGCCGGTGGGCCGGGGCAACGCTGGTGGGACGGTTACGCCTGGAGCGAGGCGGTCGTGTTGCCACAACAGCCGCCGCCACCACCGTGGACCGGCGCACCGCCGCCACAGGGACCGCCTCTCGAGCCCGCGCCGTGGGCCGCGGCGTCGCAGCGGCTCGACGCGCACTACACCTCGGGGCTCGTCCAGAGTGAGCTCGGTCTGGCCGGGGTGGCGCGCATCTCGTTGAGCGTGCCCGCCGTCGCCGGTCTCTTGAACCTCGTGCTGCTGCGGACAGAGTCCTCGCGTCTGCTGACGCTCGGTCAGGAATTCAAGGTCATCTGGGACGAAGCGCAACGCGGCCAGCCGACTTCGACGTTCGCGAACGAAACAATCAGCCCGTGGTTCTTCCTGTTGGGGCTGGTCGCACTCGCGGGGATCATCGTGACCCTCATCTGGCAACACCGGGCGGCGTCGGCGGCCCGTGCGCTCGGGTTCCCGACAACCCATTCGCCGGCCTGGGGCGTCGGCTCATGGTTCGTGCCGATCATCAACCTCTGGTTCCCGTACCAAGCCATCCGGGACTGCTTGCCGCCCGATGACCCGAACCGGGCCCGCATTTTGCAATGGTGGTTGGCCTACATGCTGGGAGGGCTGGTGGGTGGCGCGGCGTTCATCGCAGCGTTCTTCTCGTCGGGCGTGGCCGTGGCGCTGTCGATCCCGGCCGCGGCGCTGTGGCTCGTGGTGCTGGCCTTCGCTCCCCGGGTCGTCACGTCGATCGTCGTGGCGCACCGAGAGGCGCTGGCGGGGTAGGCGCCGGGGCCGGCGAAAAAGATTGCCGAACCCTTAAGAAGTGTTCACTCTGAGATAGCACTCCTGTTGCCAGGCGTTCACTTCGCCTCGCTACGTTCGAGGTAGTGGCAGACGGGGAAGTGATGGGGACGCGTAACGATCCCGTTACGACGACGGGGCAGCAGCGACGCATTGACAGTGTGCTGCAGTCGCTCGACCCCGACGCCCAAAGGCCAGAGGACGTCATGGAGGCCGTGAAGCTGAACCTCGGCTTCTCCGGCCGGACGGTGCTGGCCGACCTGAATATCTCGCTCAAGCGTGGGTCGATCACGGCGCTGATCGGACCGACGGGCTCGGGTAAGTCCACCTTCCTCCGCACGCTGAACCGGATGAACGACCGTGTGCCCGGCTTCACCCGCACCGGCGACGTCACCTACGACAACGAGAGCCTGTGGGCGCCGAGCGTGGACCTCTTAACGCTGCGGCGGCGGGTGGGGATGCTGTTCCAGCGGCCCAACCCGTTCCCAATGTCGATCAAGGACAACGTCGTGTCCGGCGTGAAGGCGCACCGCATCGCCAAAGGGAAGCAGCTCGACGTCGTGTGCGAGCGGCGCTTGACCGAGGTCGGCCTGTGGGACGCGGTGAAGGACCGCTTGAACGACTCGCCGTTCCGCCTTTCGGGAGGGCAGCAGCAGCTGTTGTGCCTGGCGCGAGCGCTCGCCGTGGGCCCGGACGTGCTCTTGCTCGACGAGCCGACCTCATCGCTGGACCCGATCACGACAGAGTCGATCGAGGCGCTGATCAAGACCATGACGCCGGCACTGAGCCTCATCGTCGTAACGCACAACCTCGGGCAGGCGTTGCGGATCTCGAATCACACCATGTTCTTCTACCAAGGTGCGCTGGTGGAGCACGGCACGACGGACGACGTCTTCAACCGGCCGACGCACCCCGACACGGAGCGGTACGTCACCGGGCGAATGGGCTAGACGCGTACCCGATCGTCGACGTGTCGCTAAGCGTGACCTCCCGCCGATTCATCGGATCAGCCAGAGCAGCAAGAGCTACACCAAGTAACCACCTCACAAGGAGAGAACCTGTGACCAAATCGATGGGAACGACGCGACTGACGCGCGGAATGATCGCCGTGAGTGCGGCGTGCCTTGCGCTGAGCTCAGTCGTCCTCAGCACCTCGGCCGCATCAGCGAGTGTCAAGCTGCCGTCGAGCGGCGTCGAAACGCCCACCGGCGGAACCGTGAGCGAGACGGGCAGCACACTGCTCTACCCGCTCTTCAACCTGTGGGCGGGTGGCTACAGCTCGAAGTACTCGAGCACCACCATCCAAACGGGTGGTACCGGTTCCGGCACAGGGATCTCGGAGGCCGAGAACGGCACGATCAACATCGGTGCCTCCGACGCCTACTTGTCACCGACCGTGGTGTCGGCCAACCCGACACTCAAGAACATCCCCCTCGCCATCTCGGCCCAGCTCGTGGCGTACAACGTGCCGGGGGTCACGGCCCATATCAAGCTGAGTGGCCAGATCCTCTCGAAGATCTACCAGGGGACGATCACCAAGTGGAACGACTCGGCGATCGCGAGCGCCAACCCCGGCCTCACGCTGCCGGCCACGTCGATCGTGACCCTGCACAGGTCGGACTCCTCGGGTGACACGTTCCTCTTCACCACGTACCTGTCCAAGGCCGACCCTTCGGGCTGGGGCACCAAGATCGGTTACAACACGACGGTGCCGTGGCCGAACGCACCCGGCGCGCTGGGTGAGAGCGGGAACTCGGGCATGGTCTCGGGCTGCAAGGCCACGCCGGGCTGCGTCGCCTACGTCGGGATCAGCTACCTGACCCAGGCGCTCCAAGCTGGCCTGGGCTACGCCGCGCTTCAGAACGGTGCCGGCCAGTACCAGCTGCCGACCCAGCAGGCGATCGCCCTCCAGGCCGCCGGCTACGTCAAGAAGACGCCCGCCAACGGGACGATCTCGCTGATCTACGGCAACATCAAGGGTGGCTACCCGATCATCAACTACGAGTACGCCATTGTGAACGCCAAGCAATCGTCGAGCTCCACAGCGAAGAACATCCGTTCGGTGCTCGAGTGGGCGATCAACAAGAACTTCGGGGCCAACAGCTCGTACCTGACGCAGGTGAACTTCCAGCCCCTGCCGTCCAAGGTTCAGGCGCAGTCCCTCAAGCAAGTACTCGGCATCTCCTAATGACCGCCGTGGGCGGCGTGGCGGGAAGTGTTCCCGCCACGCCGCACGCGGAGTCGGTCGGCAAGCCCCCGCTTCCCAAGCGGGTATCTGACTTCGCCCGTCGTAACGAGGAGAAAGGCTGGCGCAGCGTCGCCTGGGTGGCGGTGATCCTCCCATTGGCGGCACTGGTCTTCGCCATCACGGTGCTCGCCGTGAAGGCAGCCCCGGTCATCGGCCACAACGGCTGGTACTTCCTCTACGGGCGCACCTGGACCTATGGGAACCAGGGCTACGGGGGCGGCCCGGGCGCGCGGTTCGGTGCCTGGGCGATCATCTGGGGCACCATCGCCTCGTCGGTCATCGCGATCGTGATCGCACTCCCGCTCTCGATCGGGGCCGCCTTCGCCCTCACCGAGCGCATGCCGACGTGGATCTCGCGGCCGCTCGGCTTCACCATCGAAATCCTTGCCGGCATCCCGAGCGTCGTCATCGGCCTGTGGGGCATCCTGGCGTTCGCGCCGTGGCTGGCAAAAAACGTCTATCCGCACATCGCCAGCGTCATGCCCGACGTGCCGGTGCTCAGGTACTTCCGCAGTCCGACCGGCTCGGGCGAAGGACTGCTCTCCGCCGGCATCGTGCTGGCGCTGATGATCGTGCCCATCATCACCTCGACAACCCGCGACCTCTTCACCCAGGTGCCGCCGCTCCCCAAGGAGGGGGCGTCGGCCCTCGGCATGACCGACTGGGAGGTCGCGAACAAGGTCACCCTGCCGTGGGTGCGCTCGGGCATCATCGGCGCCACGGTGCTCGGCCTGGGACGTGCGCTCGGCGAGACGATCGCGATCGCCATGATCGGTGGCGCTGCCTTGCGCATCCCCTCGACGATCTACCTCCCCTTCACGACCATCGCAGCCACCATCCTCACCCAGCTCGACGGGCAGCTCGCCAACCCGCAGGGCGTGGCGACCCTCGCTGAGCTCGCCCTCGTGCTGGCCGTCATCTCGGTAGTGGTCAACCTGGTGGCACGCCTGATCGTGAGCCGTACGGGCCGCGTCGGGGCACCGGTCGGCGGCGCATGATGACGAGTCTGCTCGCCGCCGGACCGGCAACGCGCCGTCGCCGCGTCTCGACGCGCGTGTGGCGCGGGCTGACCTATCTGTCGCTGATCCTCCTCATGGCACCGGCCGCCTGGCTCCTCATCAACGTCCTGGCCAAGGCCTGGCCTCATTGGCAGTGGAGCGTGCTCTGGACCCAGTTGACCTCGACGGGTGGGGGCCTGCGCGATCAGATTCTGGGCACACTCATCCTCATGATCGGTGTCTTCATCATCGCCGGAACCATCGGCGTGTTCGCCGGGATCCACCTCGCCGAGTTCGCCCGCCCACGGCGATTTTCAGGCAGGGTGAGTGGACCGCTCCGGACGGCATCGGACGTCCTCGCGGGCTTCCCGTCCATCGTCCTCGGGTACGTCGGCTACGTCGCCCTCGTGGTGGGGCTGGGCTGGAAGCTCTCACTCCTCCCGGCCCTGATCATCCTCTCCATCATGGTGATCCCGTACATCGCCAAGAACACCGAGACGTCGCTGCGCCAGGTCCCTACGGGCTACCGGGAAGGCGCTGAGGCTCTCGGGATGTCGGCTGGCTACCGACTGCGCAAGGTCGTTCTGAAGAGCGCGCTGCCCGGCATCATGACCGGGCTCCTCTTGGCACTGGCCATCGCCTGTGGGGAAACGGCGCCCCTCATCTACACGGCGGGCTTCTCCAATACCCTCCCGCACTCGCTGACGGGTTCGCAGTTCCCATATCTGACCTACATGGTCTTCACGGGCTACAACTCGCCCGAAACGCAGTACCACTACCTGGCCTACGACGCCGCACTGATCCTCGTGGTCATCGTCATGGTGCTCCTGGTGCTGAGCCGGATCGTCGTTACGCGGACGCAGCGCCACTCCGAGAGCTCCCGCTCGAGCGGCGGCGGCTTGCGTGCGCGCATGCGGGCACGGGCCCAGAAGAACGAGCCCCTACTCGGGATCACCGGCGCCCCTCCACGCTGAACCCGTCCGGCTGGGTCAGGTTCTAAGGTGACGCGACCGATCGCGGCGGCGACGTCAACCGCCGTTCGTCGCGGCTCGTGAGGAGCGCGTGAAGGAGGACCATTGAGCGCAGGACCTGAGTGGGGGCCGCTGGCCCGGCTGGCGGGCATCTGGGAAAGTGACCAGGGCGAGGACGTGGCGTACGGCAACGTCGAAGACAAGGTCGTCGTGACCCCGTTCCGCGAGCACATCGACTTCAAGCCCTTCGGTCCCGTCGAGAACGGCTCCCAGGTGCTGTACGGACTCGACTACCGGATGGCGGGCTGGCGGGGGACCGAGGAGAACCCCTTCCACACGGAGGTCGGGTATTGGATGTGGGACGCCCGCGACAGCGAGGTGGTCCGCTGCTTCATCATCCCGCGGGGTTCCGCGGTCGTGGCCGGCGGCATCGTGGCGGCCGACGCCACCAAGTTCGACCTCGAGGCCCGGATCGGCAGCCAGACCTACGGCATCCTCGCCAACAACTGGTTGGACAAGAACGCGCAGGCCATCCGCTACGAGGTCACCATCGACACCAGCGTGGACGACGAGTTCAGCTACACCGAGACGACGGTGATCAAGCACGCGCGGATGCCTGAGGAGGTCATCCACACCGACCGCAACACGCTGCGCCTGATCGCCGACGCCTAGAGACGCCCTGTAGGGTCGTCGGCGCCGGCGCCGGCGCCGGCTGAGGTGCGCCGGCGGGGCGGCGGAGCCCGAGAAGTCTCAGGGAGGCATGCATGTTCGAGTGGTCCGAGGAGCAGCTGGCGATTCGCGACGCGGTGCGGCGCTTCGTCGACGAAGAGGTCAAGCCGAACGTCGAGGAGCTCGAGCACGGGGAGACGCCCCCCTACGAGGTGATCCGGAAGCTGTATTCGACCTTCGGCCTCGACGTCATGGCGCGAGAGTCGGCGAAGAAGGCGATCGAGCGCAAGGCTGCCGGGGCCTCGGGTGCGCCCGCCGAGAGGGCCGGAGGCGGGGGCGGTGGCGGTGGCGGCTCGGCCGCCGTGACCCTGATCCCGATCATCGAGCTGTGCCACTACTGCCCTGGCATCGTCACCGCGCTCGGCGTAAGCACGGGCCTGGCCGGCGGCACGATCATGAAGAGCGGCACGCCAGCGCAGATGGAGCGCTGGGGACTCGACCTCATGACCTTCGACAAGGTCGGCGCCTGGGCCATCACCGAGCCCGACTCGGGGTCCGACGCCCTTGGCGGCATGAAGTCAACGGCCGTGCGCGACGGCGATGAGTACGTCCTCAACGGCAACAAGACCTTCATCACCAACGGGCCGTTCGCCGACACGATCGTCTTCTACGCCAAACTGGACGACGGGTCGGAGACGCCGCTGCGCCAGCGGCCGGTGCTGACGTTCATTCTCGATTCGGGGATGTCGGGGCTCGAGCAATCCAAGCCCTTCCGCAAGATGGGGCTGCACTCGTCGCCGACGGGCGAGCTGTTCTTGTCGGACGTGCGGGTGGGACGCGAGCGTCTCCTCGGCGAGACCGAGGGCGCGCCGGGCGGCAACGAGGGGCGGGAGAGCGCCAAGGGGAACTTCGTGACCGAGCGGGCCGGGGTGGCGGCGATGTCGCTGGGTTTGATCGAAGAATGCCTCAAGCTGTCGGTGGCGTATGCGAAGGACCGCCTGTTGTGGGAACGGCCTATTTCGGAGTTCCAGCTGATCCAGCTGAAGCTGGCGAAGATGGAGATCGCACGGTTGAACGTCGAGAACCTGGTGTTCCGCCACATCGAGATGGCGGCGGCGGGGAAGTCGTTGACCTTGGCCGAGGCGTCCGCCATGAAGCTCTACTCGGCGCAGGTCGCGTCGGAGGTCGCCATGGAGGCCGTGCAGCTGTTCGGGGGGAACGGGTACATGTCCGAGTTCCGGGTCGAGCAGCTGGCCCGCGACGCGAAGGTGTTCCAGATCTACGCCGGGACGGACGAGATCCAGGTCACCCACATCGCCCGCGACCTGTTGGGACGCTGAGTCTCTCGGTGTCTGGGGAGAGCGGGCGCGAGCTTTTCGGCCCCTCCCCAGGCGACGCCGTTTTCGACCAGATGGTCGACGTGCGGCGTGCGGTCCACCGCCGGCCCGAGCTGGCGTTCGACGAGCACCGCACGACCGCGCTGATCCGCGACCATATGGCGTCGCTCGGGATCGACGAGGCGCTGCGGGTGACCGAAACCGGTGGGATCTTCGCGATGGATGGTGGTCGGCCGGGTCGCACCGTCGTGCTGCGGGGGGACATCGACGCGCTGCCGGTGCAAGAGGACACGACACGGGCGGTGCATTCCGAGGTCGAGGGACTCATGCACGCGTGCGGCCACGACGTGCATGTGGGCTCGCTCTTGGGCGCCGCGTCGGTGCTGGCGAGTCGGCGCGATGACCTGCCCGGCCGCTATGTCTTCCTCTTCCAGCCGGCCGAGGAAGAGTTGTGCGGTGCCAAGGCGATGCTCGAGGGCGGCGCGTTGTCCGTGATGTCGGGGGCCCGGCTCATCGGGTTCCACGTCACGTCGGTGATACCAACCGGGATGCTCGCGCTGCGCGCCGGGATCTCGATGGCGGAGGCGCACTCGGTACGCATCACGCTGCACGGCCCCGGCGGGCACGCGGCCGTGCCGAACGCGACGGGCGACGTGATCCGCGCCACGGCCGAGCTGGTGACGAGGATGAGGTCGGTCGTCGAGGGGCTGGCGTACGAGGGGACGGACTGCGTCTGCGGCGCGAGCACGCTCCGGGCCGGGACGGCACCCAATGTGGTGCCGACATCGTCCCTGGTGACCGGTACCCTGCGCACCTTCACCGACGGGCAACGCGAGGAGGCAATCGGCCGCTTGCAGGCGCTGTGCGGCGAGGTGGCGGACGACCAGGGGGTGTCGATCGAACTGCAACTGCCCGAGCACACGCCCGCCGTCCTGAACGATGCTGCCGTGGTGGACCTCGTCGAGGCGGAGGCGAAGGCCGCTCTCGGCGACGCCGCCGTGTTCCGAATGCCGCCCGCTGCCCCGAGCGACGACGTGAGCGAGTTCCTCAACCATCTGCCCGGTTGCTATTTCTTCGTCGGCGGTGCGGCGGCGGACGGATCGAGCGGGATGCACCACAGCCCGGGGTTCTTCGTCGAGGACGGCGCGCTGCGGGTCGGCGCCAGCGTGCTGGTCCGGGGCGCTGTGGCCCTGGCCGGCGAAGCCTCGCCGGGCTGACCTCCCGCCTCCTCATCCCTGCGCTTTGGGAGTTCTGCCTCTCAACGGCGTGAGGAGGCCCTGTCATCCGTTTGTCAGGCGAGCATCGGTACGCTCTGCCGGTGAGCGGCCCCAACGCTGATCCGACTCGTCGGAGGGAGCAGTCGGAAGCGCAACGAGGTGCCGGTCGACATCGGATGCGTCCAGCACGCTCGGTGGAAGGCAACGCCCGGCTGACGGGGTTGACCGCGGCGGTGCTCTTCCTCCTGTTTGCGGCCGAGGGTGTCACCGTCCTGCGGGTGCACCAGTTGCTGACGCCACACGTCGTCATCGGGATGGTGATGATCCCCGTCGTGATCGTGAAGATGGGCAGCACCCTCTGGCGCTTCGCCCGCTACTACGGAGGCGACCCCGAATACCGCCGCAAGGGCCCGCCGCCCGTGTTCCTGCGCCTCCTCGGCCCTTTCGTGGTCGTGCTCACCGTGGCGGTTCTGGGCACCGGCATTGCGCTCCTGTTCGTGCCGACGGCCGACCGCTCCGAGTGGTTGTTCCTCCACAAGGCAACCTTCGTCCTCTGGCTGGGTGCCATGGCTCTGCACGTCTTGTTCCACCTACTGGAGACCGCCAACCTCACGTGGAACGACCTGTCGCGGCGCACCCGGCGCCAGGTCAGGGGCGCGGGTGCGCGACAATGGCTCCTCGTGTCGGCGCTGGTGCTCGGAATCCTCCTCGCGATTCTCGTCACACCTCATGCAAGCGGATGGCACCAGGTCCCCATTGGCGCGAAAGCGGGCTCGCCCAACGTCCTTGTGCACGCGCCGGCCGGCGCATTGCACCACTGATCGGCACGTGCGGCCGGCCTTCCACGGGCCTGGCGTGCGAAGGGCACCGAGGTCAGGAGCTCTCGTCGGGGTACTGGCCCTGGTCTTCGTTCTGGCGTCGTGCAGCACGACACCCACGGCGCGCGGCGTTGCGGCCAACACCACATCGACGACGGATGCGCCCACCACGACCACGACGACTGCGCCACCGGGCCCTTCGCCGTTGTCCGTTCCCACGGCTTTGACGCCCTTTGCTCCGCCGTCGACCGCGACAGACGGGACTTGGGCTCCGGTAGGCCGCACCGTGAACGGGTTCCCGGCCGTCTACGAGACACGCCTCGTCCCGCCGGGCGGGACGGCGGAGGCCGGGATCGCCTGGATGGACACGAACCTGCTCGGTGCCCAGCTCTATTCGGGCTCGAAAAGCCCCGGTGGTGGCCCCTACATGTTCACCGCGCCCGTCCAACCGGCACAGGCGACGAGTCTCGTCGCCGCGTTCAACGGTGGCTTCCTCATGAAGGATGCCCAAGGCGGCTATTTCACCGAGGGGCGGGTGATCGACCCGTTGGTGGCGGGCGCGGCCTCGCTCGTGATCCACGCCGACGGTTCGGTGACCGTCGGTGCCTGGGGCTCCGACGTGACCATGACGCCCGACGTGGTCGCGGTCCGCCAGAACCTCGTCCCCCTGGTGGAAGGCGGACAGCCGACGGCCCAGGCCTCGAACCCGAACTGGATCGTCTGGGGCGCGACGTGCGGGGTCTCGTCTTGCTCGGGAGCGGGCATCGAGAACCAGTGGCGATCCGGCGCCGGCGTCACCGCCAACGGCGCGCTCGTCTATGTCGCCGGCCCGGCCCTCGATCCGTTGCAGTTGGCCCAGCTGCTGGTACGGGCCGGCGTGGTGCGCGGCATGGAGCTCGACATCAATCCGTCCTGGCCGGTATTCGCCACCTATGCCCCGCCGGTCGGCGCACCGGCTGGACCGTCGAACGGATCGAGCATGCCGCCGGCCGCCGACCAGGGCCCGGCCACGTTCTTCGAGGCATCGTGGGCGCGCGACTTCATCACCATGTCGGCGCGGACGACGGCCGTCAATGCCTCGAACGGATAGACCGGCGGTCGGACGTGGGCAGGCGGGGCGGACCGTCCCCGGGGCAGAATGAGGCCCATGGCCTCGTCTGACCTCTTCTCCATCGACGGCAAGACCGCGCTCGTCACCGGCGGCAGCCGCGGCATCGGCAAGATGATCGCCGAGGGCTTCGTCGACGCCGGGGCGACGGTCTACATCTCTTCGCGCAAGGCCGACGTATGCCAAGAGGTGGCGGAAGAGCTCTCGAAGAAGGGCACCTGCGTGGCCGTCCCCGCCGACCTGTCCAAGGAAGATGAGTGCCGCCGCCTGGCCGACGAGATGGCCTCGCGGGTCGACAAGCTCGACATCCTCGTCAACAACGCCGGCGCCACGTGGGGCGCTCCGTTGGCCGACTACGACGAGGCGGCCTTCGAACGGGTGCTCGGGCTCAACGTCAAGGGCGTGTTCCACGTGACCAAATTCCTGCTCCCACTGCTCGAAAAGGCGGGGAGCCAGGAGGAGCCGGCCCGCGTCATCAACATCGGCTCTATCGACGGCATCCAGGTGCCCGTCATGGAGACGTACGCCTACTCGGCCTCCAAGGCCGCTGTCCACCAGCTGACACGGCACCTCGCCAAGCGTCTCGCTCCGGCCATCACCGTGAACGCGATCGCGCCGGGGCCGTTCGAGTCCAAGATGATGGCCGCCACGCTCGAGGCCTTCGGTGACCAGATCAGGGCCAGTGCGCCCTTACGACGCATCGGACGGCCTGACGACGTGGCAGGCGCGGCCATCTTCCTGGCGTCGCGAGCCGGCGCGTACGTGACCGGCGCCATCCTCCCGGTCGACGGGGGCATCGCCACCACGCGTTGATCGAAAGCTGACGAGCTCGGACGACTGAGTTCACGAAAGGGGTCCACCGTGCTGTTGCTTCACGAGGTGCATCAAGTCGCAGGGGCGAAGGAGGACGAGTTCGACGCGG
>DATMMN010000098.1:0-6190 GCA_035569675.1 Acidimicrobiales bacterium
AGGCGGATTGCAAAAGCGGGAGCGGCGGTTACAGCGGTGGTCGCGCTCGTCAGTGGCGGCGGCCTCGTGGTCATGAGTGCCACGCCCGCAGGTGCGTCCCAGTCGGAGACCGCGTCATCCAATCCAGTTTCGACGTTGGAATACGAAGTCCAAGCAATTGCTGAGGACGTTGTAAATGCGGTGTGCGATGTGATACCGCTGAGCCAGAACGGCTTGGGCTGCCTCCTGCTTCCTAGCCTCTGATTACGGGGCGCTGGCGCGTCTGCTTGGGCATAACCGGATCCTTTGGAGACGAATCAAGGGACGCAATGGTCGTGCAGTGGCGGGTCCTCTACATCCATTCCGACGATGCCAACGACGTCGTCGCAGAGTGGCGGAAGGCTGGGCTCGAGGTCACCGATCCGGAGAACAAGCCCTGTGGCAAGTACGAGATCGCATGTCGGTCCCGACGGGAACATCATCCGTTTCGGATCGCCGCGCCGCGGCTGACGCGCAGGGCTCACTCTCGGCGTTCTGGCATTGCGGGCAGGTTCTGCACCCGCAACTGCCCGCGGGCCACCATCTTGCCGTCATCCTCACGCTCGATCTCGATGAGCCAAATCTGTTGCGTCCGGCCCGTTTGAATCGGTGTCCCGGTGGCGCGGACGCGGCCAGTCCGATGAGGACGGAGAAAGTCGGTGGCGTTGGCGACGCCCACGACAGCCAACTCGCCGGTGATCTCACGGGCCGCCATCGCTGCACCATGACTGCCGATGGACTCCACCACCGAGGCCCACACGCCGCCGTGGACGATCCCATAGCCCTGGTGGTGTCGCTCGTCGATGTCGACGTAGCCCACGACCCGCGTGGCGGACAGCTCCTCGATCCGCAGTCCCAACGCGCTGTCCCAACCTGGCTGTGGTTCCAATCGATTCCTCCTGCTCACCTCGGGCGGCCAATCGTAGGGCGACGCGTCACCAGGGCCTCGTAGCCTCGTCTTCGCCAATCGACTGCAGGCAGACAAGGAGAAGCGTGATGGTTCGGAAGGCAAGGTTGGAGCTCGTCTTGGACTGCCAAGAGCCGAACCGGCTCGCCAATTTCTGGCGCCAGGCGCTCGACTATCGCGACCACTTCACCGACACCGAGCTTGCGGTGCTCGTTCCGAAGGATGGTTCTGCAGCCCCGCTTCTCCTCCAGCGGGTGCCCGAACCCAAGACGGTCAAGAACCGCATGCACCTCGACGTGATCGTCGACGACGTCGAGACCGAGGTACGCCGACTGGAAGGACTGGGCGCACGGCGCATCGACCAAGACGTGCAGGACTTTGGCGGGACCCAATGGGTCAGATTGTCGGACCCCGAAGACAACGAGTTCTGCGTCTCCACTGGCATCGAGTGGTGAGGGCCTGATGGCAGATCCACACCGGCGATACGGAACGTCTGGCCGGCCGCTCCTGCAACGCCGACTTCAGCATGCAATGCCTCAGGAGCATGCTCCGTAGGGATCGATGGGGGCGTCAGACGCTCCCGTCATCACCCACGAGTTGGAAGCTTCGTTCATGTAGGCCACCGCACAGGCGTCCGCGATGGCGATGAGGTTTTCGTTGGCACAGACGCCGGGCTCGTTGATGCAAGTCATGGCCTGGTGTCCGAGTGCGTAACCCGGACATTCGAACGTGAATCCAGGCGCGGAATAGGCGGACAGGTAGGCGATTGCAGCGGCACAGCCGTCTGCCGTCGCCTGGCCCTTGGCCGGCAGGGCGCTGGATGAAGGAGGAGGCGGGGCCGGAGTCGGTGGTGACGTCGTGGTAGTCGTCGGGGGCGGCGTCGTGGTGGTCGTCGTCGTCGAGGGTGGGGTCGTGGTGGTGGTGGTGGTCGGGGGAACCGTCGTGGTGGTGGTCGGAGCCGGCGACAGAGTCGTGGGCGTCTGCGCCAAAGTCGAAGTCGTGCTCGTCGCAACCGAGGATGCGCCGGCACTCGACCCGGCGTCGTCGATCATGACCAGGCAAAGGGACAGCAGGAGGACCGCGCTGGCAAACAGGACAATGCCGTCGCTCACGGTCCAACGACCGCTCCCTACCTCACCTCCTCCCACGGCCTTCCCCTCTCTTTGGCCGCGCAGGGGCCACCACCATGAATTTCGGAGCAATGTGGGCGGGCGTTGACCTGATTGGTAAATAAGGCCTACACACTCCATGCCGCCGGCGGCGCTCCGAGCCTCTCCCGCTGCCGTGGGCCCGCGGATCACGACGGCGGCGGGGCAGACTTGCCTGATGGGTGACGCAGTCCTCTATCAACTCGATGACAACGTGGCGACGATCACGTACAACCGCCCCGACGCGCTCAACGCCGTCAACGGTGAGCTGCGGAAAGACCTGAACGCCGCTTTCTCACGTTTCCGCGACGACGAGGAGGCGTGGGTAGCCATCGTGACGGGCGCAGGGCGAGCCTTCTGTGCGGGCGGGGACCTGCGGGACGGGGCGGGCTCAATCGGCGAGTTCGCCGGTACGTTCTGGGAGAAGCCGACGCTGAACTCCTTCGAGAGCGGCTGGGAGATCTTCAAGCCGGTCATCGCGGCAGTGAACGGCTACTGCCTCGGTTACGGGCTCACCCTTGCGACCTGGTGCGACTTCGTCATTGCCAGCGACCGGGCCGAGTTCGGTCTGCCGGAGGTCAACCTCGGGATGCCGGCGGTGGTCGCATCGATCCGCCTGCCGCAACGGATCAACTGGTCCGATGCCATGGAGCTCTTGCTCACCGGCGAGCGAATCGACGCGGAGCGAGCCCATGCGATGGGACTGGTCTGGAGGGTCGTCCCCCACGAGACGCTGCTCGACGAAGCTCACGCGTTGGCGGCCCGGCTGACCAAGGGCGCACCGGTGGCCCAGCGAGTCATGAAGGAAATGGCGATGCGCACGCGCCATATGCCATCGCTCGAAGCCATCCGCTTCGGCGAGACGATGCGGCTCGTCGCTGGGCGCACCGAAGATGCCGCCGAGGGCATTCAGGCCGCACGTGAGGGGCGTCAGCCGCGTTGGACGGGGCGATAGAAAGAGAGGTTTGCAAATAGTGGGTCCGGAGTACCTCGGTCCAGCCCCCGGAGGCGGTTGATGCGAAGCTGACGGGGTGGCCACCATCAGGGAGCTCCGAAGTGACGACTGGGACGACTGGCACGCGCTCTGGACGGCGTATCTCGACTTCTACCGCGCCGAGCTGAAGGAGGAGACGGGGCGAGCCACCTTCGAGCGAATGTGCGACGGCCGGGACGGCATGTTCGGGCTGATCGGGCTCGACGAGGCGGGGCGTGGGATCGGGATGGCCGATTGCGTCATCCACGCCACGACCTGGTCCCGGCGACCCACGTGCTATCTCGAAGACCTTTTCGTCGCACCGGCGGCGCGGGGCCAGGATCTCGGGCGAGCGCTGCTGGAGGCGGTCAAGGAGCAGGCGTCGGCTCGGGGCGCCGGGCGCGTGTACTGGCACACGCAGCAGTACAACGGCCGGGCCCGCTCGCTGTACGACCAGGTGGCGAACCCCACCTCTTTCGTCGTCTACGAGATGTGAGCGGTACGTCCTCTTCTCCCCCATCATGTGTGTCACAGCCGCTCTTTAACGTGCTCGCCATGCTCTCGACGCCCCTGCGAGACGGCCGCGCCCGCACCGGCGTCCCGACCTGCCCCTCGATCGGCATCCGGGTCCGGCCCAGAGCGTCCCGGTAGCGTTCGGTCAGCCCATGCCGCCGCGCCGTCGCTCCGCGACCTCCACTTCGAATTTCGGTGTCGGGCGCCGCGAGTCGCACGTCGCCGACGCCTTCTACGCTCGCTTCGAGGCGCCCGAGCTGAGTGACGACGAGCACGTCACGCCGCATGCGCCGGGTGTGACGTGCGTGTGCGGTGATGCCCGTCACATGGAGGCGGTGGCCGATGACTCGGCGGCGCTCGTGGTGACCTCGCCGCCCTACTTCGCCGGCAAGCAGTACGAGGAGGAACTCGACCGCGAGGGAGTGCCGGGGTCCTATATCGAGTACCTCGAGCTGTTGCGCGACGTCTTCGCCGACTGCAAGCGGGTGCTGGAACCGGGCGGACGGATTGCGGTCAACGTCGCCAACTTGGGCCGCAAGCCGTACCGGAGTCTGTCGGCCGACGTCATGTCGATCCTGCAGGACGATCTGCATCTGCTGCCGCGGGGCGAGATCATCTGGCAAAAGGGCGAGGGCGCGAACGGCTCGTGCGCCTGGGGCTCGTTCCGTTCGGCGGCGAACCCGGTGCTGCGCGATGTCACGGAGCGCGTGTTGATTGCGAGCAAGGGGCGGTTCGGGCGGGCTATGCCGCCGAAGGAGCGGATGCGCGACGGGCTGCCCTTCGAGAGCACGATCGGCGCCGACGACTTCATGGCGTTGACGCTCGACGTCTGGGACGTCCCGCCCGAGAGCGCGGTGCGGGTGCAGCACCCGGCGCCGTTCCCCGTCGAACTGCCGCAGAAGCTGATGGAGCTCTACACGTATCGAGGGGACTTGGTCGTCGACCCGTTCGCCGGGTCCGGTTCGACGTTGGTAGCGGCGGCTCGTTGTGGGCGCGACGCCGTGGGGTACGACCTGGACCCGCAGTACGTGAAGATCGCGTTGGGGCGGCTGGCCGGGGACGAGGCGGTGCCGGCGGGTGGTGTTGGTGTTGGTGTGGGTGGTGCTTCGGCCGTCGGTGTTGGTGCCGGTGTCGGCGACGGGACGGCGGCGATGACGCTCGCCCGCGACGCGATCGAGGGGGCCGGCTTCCGCGACGTGCGGCCCAACCGCCGGCTCCGAGGCCTCGGCATGGCGGTGAGCTTCTCGGCGACAGGGGCCGGCGGGCGCACCTGGTACTTCGACGTGGCGGGGGCGAACTCGTCATATCGAGGCGGGATGGCCAAGTCCGAGACGGTGTGGCGCACGCTGGGGCGGGCGCACGTCATGGCGGCGGGCGGCGTCGGGCCGTTGGTGGTGCTGACGACGCAGGTGCCGCGAGCTGGGACGGAGGCGGACCGGGCCCTGCGGGCGCCGGGGCCAGGCGGGATCTTCGACGTGGTCGATTTGTCTGCGGCCGATGGGGCTTCTCGATTGGCGGCGTACGCCCGGAGTAGGGGTGGCGCGCCGCTTCCGGGTTTCTGGGGCGAGCGCGACCTGGCGCCGGGAAAGGTCTGAGGCTCTGAGGTCGTGAGCGCGGTCGTGGCCTGCGCCGTCGTGCGCGACGACCCGCCGCGGGTCTTCGTCGCCCAGGACATCGACACCCTGAACTGGGTACTGGCCTGCCATCTGGTGGCCAAGACGCCTGCGAGCGAGCTGCCCGACGGCGAGCGAGAGGAGCTGCGCCGGGCCTTGCGGGAGGAGCGCTGGGGCGACGCCGTGTTCTCCTTCATCGCCCGCACCGGGACTGCGGTCGACGTCTACGAGAGCACGGACATGCATCTTGCGGCGGACGCTGCCGTCGGCCCGCTCGAGTTGCAGCTCACACCGCTGTTCGCGGACTGAGCGTCGCCGGCCCCGGGCGGGGCCCTGGGTTCAAGGGGGTGTTGGTCGGCAGGTCCCGCGGTGGACTCGGAACGGTCCGGATCGACCGAGAGGCGCCGTGGAAGGATGCGGGGGTGCCGAGCGACCGCACCACCGTGACCGAGCTCGGGACGGGGCTCGGCATGCTGGGTCTCCCCGACATCGACCAGGCGATCGGTGCGCGCCCGGCGGTCATGCACAGCCTTTCGCCCGAGAATTGGCAACACCTGGCTCTGTTGCGGGGAGGTGGCGCGTTCGACGCCGAGTTCCATGCGGCGTGGGAGAACGGTCGGGCTTTCCTGTCCGCCGCCGACGGCCTGCGCGGCCGGCTGCCCCAGATCGTCGAATGGAAGGGCACCGGGCGGGCGCCCGGTGACGAGGTGGCGCCGATCGACCTGCGGGTGGACCACGTCTACCTCGTCAGCTGCAAGTACCTCTCGGCCATCTTGTTCAACGTGTCGCCGGCCCACGTGTTCGACTCCCTGCTGATCGGCGGCCAGAGCCGGGCCGCCGGGCGGGGCGCGGTGGCCGCTGCCCGGGACGTCCTGGCGGGCGGGGGTAGCGCTGGGGGTGATTGGTACGCCGAGGTGGCCCCGACCGAGTACCAGGCCTTGTACGACGCGGTCAGGGCCGCGGCGGAACGCGGTGAAGGCGCCGTTTCGGCTTCTGCGCGGCGGGCCGGGGTCAGGGG
>DATMMN010000099.1:0-24945 GCA_035569675.1 Acidimicrobiales bacterium
GCTTCGTGGACGATGAAGCGTTTGGCGGCGATGCACGACTGACCGTTGTTCTGGACGCGGGCCGTGACCGCCATGCGCACGGTCGCATCGAGGTCGGCCGACGGCAGGACGATGAACGGGTCCGAACCGCCCAGCTCGAGCACGCTCTTCTTGAGGGAGCGCCCGGCGGCGGACGCGACCGAGATGCCGGCGCGCTCGCTGCCGGTGATCGTGACCGCCGCGATGCGGGGGTCCTCGATGAGTTGGGCGACGTCCTTCGATTCGACGAAAAGGTTGGTGAACACGCCGTCGGGCAGGCCGGCCCGCCGGAACAGATCCTCGATCGCCAAGGCGGTCTGCGGGACATTGGAGGCGTGCTTGAGGAGACCGACGTTGCCGACCATGAGCGCGGGCGCGGCGAAGCGCATCACCTGCCACATGGGGAAGTTCCAGGGCATGACGGCGAGGACGGGGCCGATGGGCTGGTAGTGCACATACGACTTCTTCGCCGTGGTCGGGATGACCTGGTCGGCGAGAAGGCGTTCGGCGTTGTCGGCGAACCACCGCAGCGACATTGCACACTTGGAGACCTCGGCCCTCGCGGCGGCGAAGGTCTTGCCCATCTCTGTGGTGAGGATGGTGGCGACGTCGGGGACCTCGCCCTCGAGCAGCTCGGCGGCGGTGATGAGGTGGCGGGCACGCTCGGCGTACGTGGTGCGCCGGTAGTCGGCGAAGGCGGCGACCGCCCGGTCCAAGAGAGCGTCGACCTCCGCGGGGGACATGGTCGGGAACTCTTTCTCCGTCTTCCCCGTGCTGGGGTTGGTGGTGGCGAAGGGCATGGCCCAGTTTTACCCGCCCGAGGTGGTTGGCGAGGCGCCGCGACCACCACCCGACCGTCCAGGTGGGTCCGCCCTAAGTCCCCGGTGATTGGGTCGCTGCTGGTTCGGGTAGCCCGGCTCTAGTCGACGCCGAGGCCGAGGTGACGGGGTACGTCCCGTCGTATGAGCTTGCCCGTCGCAGTGTGGGGCAGGTCCCGGACGGCGATGTAGTCCTTGGGGCGCTTGTACGGGGCAAGGCGGTCCGCGGCGGCGGCCCTCAGGGACTCCTCGGTGGAAGCGGCAGCGTCAGGGGATGGGGCGTCGGCGACGTAGGCCGCGCAGACCCGCTGGCCCCACTGCTCGTCGGGCAGCCCGAAGACCGCGACCTCCTGGACGCCGGGCACGGCGGAGAGCACGTTCTCGACCTCGGCCGGGTACACGTTGACGCCTCCGCTGATGATGAGGTCATGGCGGCGGCCGGTCAGGTAGAGGAAGCCGTCCGTATCGAGGCGACCCAGGTCGCCGACGGTGCAGGCTGACCCGCGCCAGGCGTGTGCAGTCGCCTCGGGGTTGCGCCAGTAGGTGAATCGAGCGAAGTCGGGCTGTTCGCACCAGATCGCGCCCTCGCCCTCGTCTACAAGGTCGGTGGGGACCTCGTCTACGACGTCGCCGGCGTCGTTGGCGTCGTCGTCCTCGTCGATCGGGGCGATGGACAGCCGGCGTCCGGGACGGGCCCGACCCACCGTGCCGGGGTGCTCCAGCCAGTCGTTCGGCGAACAGACCGTGTACTGCGCCTCGGTCGAGCCGTAGAACTCCCAGACCACGCCGGGACGGGCACGCGCCATCGTCGCCCGTTTGATCGACTCGGGGCAGGGCGCACCGGCGTGGGCGAGCAGCCGCAACGAGTCGAACGTCTCGTCGACTCCGAGGCCGGGATGTTGCAAGATCCGCTGCAGGTGCGTCGGGACGAGGAAGGCGGTCGTCGGGCGGAGACGGCGCAGCGTGTCCAGCGCGGTGCCCGCATCGAAACGGCTGAGGATGGCGAGCGAGCCCCCCGCCAACAACGTGTTGGTCGAGAAACGGATCGACACCGTGTGGTAGATCGGCGAGCAGACCAGATGCAGGTCGGACCGGTCGAAGTGCCAGATCGCCGCCTCGTCCTCGTAGACGCGGCGGGCCGTCACCTCGTCTACGAGCCCTGTCGTCACGCCTTTGGGGCGGCCCGTCGTCCCCGACGTGTAGTGCAACGGACGGGTGAGCGGGTACGGGGCGAGATCGACGGAGCGGGTGGCGCCGGGACCATCGTCGGCCGTCAGTGCGGCCAGCGCACCGTCGTCGAAGACACGCACTCCCGGTTGCGCGTCGTCCGCGAGAGCGTCGCGCTCAGCGGGTGTCAGCGTCGCGTTCAACAGCACCGGGATGAGGCCGACACGGGCGGCCCCGAGGACCGCGCAGATCAGGTCGGCCGACGAGCCGAGGGCGAAGGCGACACGGTCGCCTTCGGTGCAACCCCGCGCCAATAACGCCGCGGCGGCTCGGCGCTGTCGGACCTCGGCATCGGACGCGTGCAGCACTTCGACCTTGACGGGCCCGGGGCCGGGCCCGGGACTGGGCATCGGGGCAGCGTACGCCGGTCCCCCGTGCCAGCATGGCGCCAGTGGACCAGACCGAACCGCACGCGTCGGAGGCCGACCTCGCCCGCGCCCGAGCCCTCGTCGAGCAGGCGCGGCGCATCGTCGTCCTGACCGGCGCGGGGATCTCCACTGAATCGGGCATTCAGGATTTCCGCGGGCCGAACGGGTTGTGGACCAATGACCCCGGGGCCGAGAAGAAGATGACGCTGCAGACCTACATGGCCGACCCCGAACACCGCCGGCGCTCCTGGCAGAACCGTCTCACGTCGACGTTGTGGGACGCCGGGCCCAACGCCGGGCACCGGGCGCTCGTAGAACTCGAGCGCAGCGGTCGCCTCGACACGTTGGTGACGCAGAACATCGACGGGCTCCACCAGAAGGCGGGCACCGACCCGGCGCTCGTGGTGGAGATCCACGGCACGACCCGCGACGTCATGTGCCTCAGCTGCGGCGACCGCCAGCCGAGCGAGCCCGTCCACGAACGGGTGCGCAGCGGCGAGCACGACCCGACCTGCCTCGTCCAAGGGACTGACGGCGGCGTCTGCGGCGGGATCCTCAAGCCGGCCACCATCAGCTTCGGCCAGAGCCTCGTGCCCGAAGACCTGATGCGGGCCGAGTCGGCGGCCGCTGCCTGCGACCTCCTCCTCGCGGTCGGCTCGACGCTCGGCGTCTTCCCCGCCGCCGGCCTTGTCCCCGTCGCCGTCCAGCACGGCGGGGTGGTCGTGATCCTCAACGGCGGTCCGACGGAAATGGATTCCCTGGCCGACGCCGTCGTCTACGGGCGCATCGGGGAGTGTCTGCCGAAAATGGTCGAGGGGCTGTCGGTCCTGGCCCGCTGAGCGGCCCCAGAACGACCGAAGGATCGAGGCCTACCCCGCCCCGTTGTTGTTGCCGCCGCCGTCCTTGCCCTTCCGGCGTGGCTTCAAGGCGAACCACCAGATGCTGGCGATCGTCCCCAGCGTCACGGCGGCGGCCGCCACCGGCTTCACGACTTTGCGGGCACCGCTCTTCGGCATGGGCGCAGACACTATCGGGCCAACCCCGACGGAGAGGGGGCGTCGGACTTGGTCGGCTGGTCAGGGATCCGCAGTGTCACCGACTCCGGCCGTTCCGGCCCGAACGCCAGCCGCAAGATGTGGTCGCCCACCCATCCCGGTGAGTTGAACCGCTCGAGCTCGGCCACCCGCCGGAACCGTTCCCGCTCGGGGAACCACGCCGGGTCGGCGCCCCGGATCGCCGTCTGCATGTCGGTGTCGACCAGCCCCGGCGAGACCGCGTACGCGGACAGGTCGTGGCGCGCCTCCTCCAGCGCGACGACCCGCGTCAGTTGATCCACCGCCGCCTTCGAGGCGCAATAGGCCGCCCACCCCTCGTACGCCTTCGTCGCCGCCCCCGAAGACACATTGACCAAGACGCCACGTCCCGGTCTCTCCCGCACGTGCGCGGCGAACACTGACGACCCGTTGGCGACGCCGATGACGTTGACCTCGATCGCCTGCGCCACCTCGGCCCCGTCCGCCAGCGCCAACGGGGCGATCGGCCCGAGCACGCCGGCGTTGTTCACCCAGAGGTCGATGCGGCCGAACCGTTCCACGACGGCATGCGCAAAACCGGCCAACGCCGCCCGGTCGGTGACGTCGACCGCCGACAGCAGCGGCGCCTCGGACGACACGATGTGCCCGCCTTGCGCCGTGGGCCTCGTGCGGGCGACGAGACGCGGTCGGTGCCGTGCGCACAGACCGAGATGCATGCCCGACGCCGCAAAGTGCACCGCCAACCCCGCCCCCAGTCCCCGGCTCGCCCCGGTGACGACGGCAACCCGCCCCGTGACGTTGGGGTTCATGCGCTGCGCCGCACCGAGCGTTGCCCGGCGTACAGCGTCGCCGCGCGAATGAGCGCGTCGAACGGCCGCCGGTCCCCCTGCTCTTCCGGGTGCCATTGCACGCCGAGCACGAAGCGCGCGCCTTGGAGCTCGACCGCCTCGGTGACGCCGTCGTCGGTCGCGGCGGTCGGGACCAGTCCCCGCCCAAGCTCAGCGATCGCCTGATGGTGCGAACACCGGACCACCGCCTTCGCCCCGAACACCTCGGCCGTCAGCGATCCCGGCACCGTCTCGACGTCGACGTCGCCGAACTCGAAAGGCGCGCTGCGGTGTGCCTCGTGCCCGATCACGTCGGGCAGATGTTGGTGCAACGACCCGCCGAGCTCCACGTTGAGCAGCTGGCAGCCCCGGCAGATGGCGAGCACCGGCAGGTCGGCCGCCAGCGCGGCCGCCAGCAGCGCACGCTCGCTCGCGTCACGGACCGGGTCGACGCCGCCCACCTCGGGGTCGGGTTGTTCGCCGTAGGCCTCGGGGTCGACGTCGCCGCCCCCGGTCAACACGAGGCCGTCGAGGACGGCGACCACCTCGTCGGCGCCCGCCGCCGGCCCGCCGGGCGCGGTGCTGGGAGGCGGGAGCAACAAGGGCCGGCCGCCGGCGGCCGCCGTCAGCTCGAAATACGACTGCGGCAGCACACCCGAACGCCGTTCCCACGTGCCCCAACGGACGTCCGCCACGTAGGTCGTGAGGCCGATGAGCGGCAGCGCGGGCATCGGCCCAGAGTACCCACGGGCTGGACGACCGCCACCGGCGCAGCCAACATGTCGCATGCCAGGTCGCGAGTTGATCGACGCCGGGATAGCCGACGGATCGATCGACACGGTCGTCATCGCGTTCCCCGATATGCACGGACGGCCCGTCGGCAAGAGGGTGACGGCCGACTACTTCGCCTCGCACGCGGCCGAGCACGGGATCGAGTGCTGCGAGTACGTGCTGGCGGTCGACGTCGACATGACGCCGCTGCCGGGGTACCGCTTCGCCAATTGGGACACCGGCTACGGCGACGTCGTCTGCCATCCGGACTTCGCCACGGCGCGGCGCATCCCGTGGCTCGAGGGCACGGCGTGGGTGATCGCCGACCTCAGTGACGGGTCCGGCGCGCCGGTCGAAGTGTCACCCAGACAGATACTGCGGCGACAGCTGGAACGGGCGGCCGAGCGGGGGCTCCGTGTGCTGGCGGCGACGGAGCTCGAGTTCTACCTGTTCCGCGACTCGTACGAGGAGGCGGCGGCGAAGGGATGGCGGGGGCTGGAGCCGCACACTTCGACGATCGAGGACTATCAGTTGTTGCAGACGTCGCGGGAGGAGTACATCTTGCGGCGGATCCGCAACGAGATGATCGGCGCCGGCATCCCGGTCGAGTTCTCGAAGGGCGAGGCGGGGCGGGGACAACACGAAGTGAACGTCACGTACGACGAGGCGTTGACGGCGGCGGACCGGCACCTGGTGTTCAAGAACGGGATCAAGGAGATCGCGGCGCAGGAGGGGCGGGCGGCGACGTTCATGGCCAAGTGGACGATGGACGACACCGGCTCGTCGTGTCACGTCCACACGTCGCTGTGGGACGCGGAGAGTGGCGAGCCGTTGATGGCGGACGCGGCGCATGCAACCGGGTTGTCTGTGGTCGGGCGTCGGTTCTTGGCGGGACAGTTGGCAGCGGCGCGGGAGTTGGCGTGGTGCGCGGCACCGACCGTGAATTCGTATCGTCGGTACGTGCCGGGAAGCTGGGCGCCGACCGCGGTCGTGTGGGGCGAGGACAACCGGACGTGCGGGTTCCGCGTCGTGGGGACCGGGGCGGGGCGCCGGGTGGAGTCGCGGATACCGGGGGCCGACGTGAACCCGTATCTGGTGCTGGCGGCGGCGGTGGCGGCGGGCTTGTACGGGATCGACCACGAGCTCGAGCTGGGTGAGCCCTATCCGAGAAACGCCTACGAGGCTTCCGACGTGCCTCGGATCCCGACGACCTTGGTCGAGGCGATCGACGAGTTGCGCGGGTCGAAGGTCGCCGTGGAGGCCTTCGGTGCGGAAGTGCACCACCACTTGCTGAACACCGCCGTGCAGGAGTGGGAGGCGTCGAACCGCCACGTGTCGGACTGGGAGCTCGCCCGCTACTTCGAACGCCTGTAGCGCCCGGATGTCAGCTGGGGCGTTCGTCGTCCCTGGCCAGCGCCTCTTCGACGCCCGACTGGCCCGTTACGATGCGCGCCTGTGTCGATGTCGCTCGCGGGGACCGCCTCGGACCCCGGCACGGACCTGCTCGACGAGGAGGCGTCTTCGTCTTCGTCGTCGTCCCGTCCCGCTGCGGGCACCGTCCTCAGCGGTCCGTTGCGGGTCGCCTGGTACGTGGGACTGGGCGTGTTCGCCGTGCAGTTCATCCTGCTCGTACTCCACAGCGTCTACCTGTGGGACCACTTCGACCTGACGGCCGACTTCGGGCAGTACAGCCAGGCCTGGCAACAGATCGCCACAGGGCACCTCAACCCGTACGACACCACATACGCCTGGAACTACCCGCATTACGGCTACCCCTTCTACCAAGGCGACCTCGAGCTGATCATGTGGCCGTTGTCGTTGTTGTACTGGGTCTGGCACAGCGCATTCGACCTGTTGCTCGTGCAGGACGCGGCGCTGGCCGGGGCGGGGCTCGTCGCATACCGGTGGGTCCTCGAGCACTTGGAGAACCACGCGCCGGACCGGCGCTTCGCCCTGATCGTCGGGGGGTCGGTTCTCGCCGTGTTGGTGCTGCAGCCGTGGACGTACTGGGCCGCGTCGTACGACTACCACTCCGAGCCGCTGGCGACGTTCTTCCTGGTTTTGGCGGGGCGCGACCTGTGGTCGGGCCGACGACGAGGTTGGATCTGGATCGGCGGTGTGCTCCTCTGCGGGAACGTCGCGACGTCGTATGTGGCTGCGTTGGGTGTTGCCGCGTTGATCAGCGGCCGGCGCCGCTGGCGCATGGGCCTGGTGCTGATCGGCGTCGGCGTGGTGTGGCTCGCGGTCGTCGGGCTGTTGCACTCGGGGAAGGGGGCCGCGCTCGAGGCCTACGCGTACCTGGACAAGAAGACGACGGTGAACGACTCCGTCGGCGGGATCTTCACGATCGTGACGGGGATGGTCGTCCATCCCAACATCGCCGGCCACGTGGTCCGGACGCGCTTTGGCCAGCTCTACAACTTCGTGGGCGGGGCGGGAACGGTCGGCATCTTCTCGGCCGTGGGGGGCGCGTTGTCCGTGGCCGTGCTGTTGCCGAGCGTCCTCAACTCCTCGCCCTCGTTCATCTCGGACATCGGCGGATCGCAGAACTTCATGGCGGTCGTCGCGTGCGCGATCGGCATCGCCATGCTGGCGACGTGGCTGACGCGGCAGGGTTCAGGGCGTTCGACGCGTTGGCGGACCGGTCTGGCCGTCTTCGCCATCGTCCTGGCGGTGGGGTCCGTCGTGGAGACGGCCCTGTTCAGCGCGCATTTCACCCCGTTGTCGGGTCAGACGTTCGCCAAGGTCGACGACGCGACGGCGGCGCAGTTGGCGGCAGTCAGCGCCAAGATCCCCAACGGGGCCGAGACAGTCGTGTCACAGGGCGTAGTGGGCCGTTTTGCCGAACGGCACGTCTTCTACCCCTACTTCGACGTTTTCGCGGACGGCCAGACGGTGCCGGTCTACGGGAAGACCGTATACGTGGTGTTGGTGCCGAATCAGGGCATCGAGCAGGCGTCGGTGCCCGGCACCGAGGCCGCTGTCGCGATGATGCGACGCCTACATGCTCGCCCGCTGAGCGCTCGTGACGGCGTCTACGCGTTCGCCTGGAACGTGCCGAAGGGCCAGCGTGCGATCGTGTTCCCGCCGGGATGACGGGCTGACAGCCTGGATTCGGCGGCTTGGGCAGTCAGTCAGAGTGCAGCCTGCGGCCGTTCAGCCGCTTGTGGATGCCCTTCGTCTCCTTGTAGAGGTTGACGAACTCCTTGAGGAGCTCGGCGTAGACGGCCGCCGAGGACGGGTCAGGCTCGTACGTCGCCTTGATACCCACCGTCCCTGGGATGTCCTCGACACCGATGTACTGCAGGGCGAGGAGCGTCAGCAGACCGGCCCCGCGGACGTTTGCGAGGACGGGGTCCTCCGTCTGTTGGATCGTACGGCCGAGAGCGTCGGCGTGGATCTGGCACCACAGGTCGGAGTTCGCTCCACCCCCGATGAAGGCGAGCGAGTCGAACCGCTTCTTGCAGAACTTCTCGACCGGCTCGAGCAGCCACGCCGAGTTCAACGCCACTCCCTCGAAGACCGCACGGACCATGTCGGCCCTCGTCGAGGACAACGAGAGGTTGTGGAAGCCGCCCCTGATGGTGTGGTCATCGACGGGCGTGCGCTCGCCGTTGAGCCACGGGGTGAAGAGGACGCCGTGGGCTCCCAGCGGGACCGACGCCGCGACGTCGTTGAGGACGGGGAAGAAGTTGTCGGGCGCCGCAACGTCACTCAGCGCGTCCCGGGGAAAGGCGAGGGTGTCTCGGAACCAGGTCAGACACGCCCCTCCGGTCTCGTGCTCGTCCGCCACCACGTAGCGGCCGGGTATCCCGGACGGGATCGAAGCCACGTTGGTCAGCGCGTCGGTCTTCTTGAAGGGCACGTGACAGCTGATCCAGCTCGATGTGCCGATGTACAGGTGCGCGGCGAAGTCCGCTACGGCGCCCGACCCCACGGCGGCGGAATGAAGGTCGCCCGTACCCGCCACCACCGGTGTCCCCGGCAGCAGGGCGAGGTCTTCGGCCGCCTGCGGCGAAAGCCCGCCCAGGACGCTGCCGGTCGGCACGAGGTCGGGCAGCTTGGCCCGCTCGAGGCCGGCGAGCGCAATCAGGCCGTCGTCGTAGCGGATGTCGTTGATGTCCCGGTTGTCGGTGACCCAGTGCGCCGTGATGGAGTCGTGCGACGCCCGGGCCAAGCCGGTGAGGCGCAGGTTCAGATAGTCGACGGGCTCGAGGAACACCGCCGAAGCCCGGTACACGTCGGGACGATGGTCGTGCAAGAAGTGGATGTGGCCGACGGGGTCCTTGCCCGACAGGCTGGGGATGGCTCCGGTCTTGCGGACCCACCGGGCCAGCTTCGAGGCCGAGTACCCCTGGATGTTGAGCGCCCCTCGTACCTTCTCGCGCACCGCACGGGCACCACGCGAATCCATCCAGATGATGGCCGGCTCTATCGCCACACCATCGCCGTCGACCGGAACCGTCCCGAGCCATTGCGAGGTGCAACCGATGCCGACGATCCGCTCGGGCGGCACTGCGCTCTCCCGCAGCGCCCGTCTCGCCGAGGCGACAACGGCACCCCACCACTCCTGCGGCGACTGTTCGGCACCGCCGTCCTCGGTCAGATGGATCCCGACCGCCTCGAACGCGTGGGCGGCGACACGCCCGGTGGCCGACAAAACCGCCGCCTTGGGACCACCGGTTCCCAGGTCGACCGCTAGGACGTACGTCGAGTCGGCCGGCCCCTGCTCCACGTGTCGAAGCTCGGTTGCCGTCGTCGTTGTAGTTGCCGTTGCGGCCGCGTCGGACATGGCGGGGAAGCGTACCCAGCGGTACCCCGGACCTCCCGCAAAGAAGAATCCGTGGTACCGCCGGGCCGCCCCTCCGCCCACCGACGGCCGACCAGCGACCAGCGAGCTGGTCGGGGTGTCAGTCGGCCAGTGAGGCCTCGACCTCGAGCTCGATCACGACCTTGTTCCCCACCACCACGCTGCCGTCGAGCAGCGAGTGGTTGAAGCTGACGCCGAAGTCGCGCCGGTCGATCTCCCCGGTCGCTTCGAACGCCACGACGGTCTTGCCCTCCTGCATGGACGGGCCCTCGCCCAGGTATTCGACGTGGAAGTCCACCGGCTTTGTGACGCCACGGATGGTCAGTTCACCCGTCATCGTCCAGTGAGCGTCGTCCACCCGCTTCAGGCCCACGCTCGTCAGGGTCAGGGTCGGGTAGTTCGGGACGTCCAGAAAGTCGTTGGTGCGCAGGTGGTCGTCACGCATCGAGTTGCCCGTGTTGATGCTCGAGGCCTCGACAGTGGCCTTCAGGGTCGACTCCTCCGGGTTCTCGGCCACCGTGAACGTGCCGGTCACCTCGGTGAAGCGGCCACGTACCTTCGTCCCGACCAGGTGCCGGGAGATGAAGCCGACCTCGGTGTGAGCCGGGTCGATCACGTAGGTCCCCGTCCGGGGAAGAGTGGAAACTGCGGTCTGGCTGGTCATTTCTGTTGCCTCCATGTTTGATTGAACGACTACTGATGTTATAATATCTGAATCAACAGATATATGTCAATCAACCACTGACCAAGACAAGACATTCCCCAACCGCCCCCCAGCCACACATTCAGGGGCTGTCCCAGGAAAAGTGCAGCAAGGGGGGTGGGTTTCGGGAGAGACTGGATACGTAATGGCGACAAGCACGGCAGTAAGCCAAGGCGGCGAGAACGAGAGCCTCGACACCCCAGCCGCGCCCGGCGCCAGCAACTCCTGTGGCGTCCTCGGCCAGATAGACGATGAGCGCCTCCACCTCATGGGCCTCATCGTCCGCTCGCACCGCCTCCTCACCGACCGCCTCGGCCGGGAGCTCGAGCAGGACGTCGGGATCCCGCTCGTCTTCTTCGACGTGCTGATCAACGTCGGCGCCGCGCCCGACGGCCGGGTCACCATGAGCCGCCTCAGCAACGACATCGCACTGACCACGGGCGGCGTCACCCGACTCGTGGACCGCATGGTCGAGGCCGGCCTCGTCGAGCGCCAGGCCTGCCCCAACGACCGCCGCAGCATCCACGTCATCCTCACGCCCGAGGGCCGCGACGTCCTCGACCGCGCCATCGCCGCGCACATCGAGGGCATCGACCGCCACCTGATGGCGCACCTCAGCGACAAAGACCGCGCCAACCTCGCCACCGTGCTCACCAAGATCCTCTCCGGCGGCGCCTGACCCCTTCCCGCAACTCCGCGGCACCGCTCCCCCGCTGAACTTTTTCGGCGCGCCCGTCACGGGTACGACCATTCACCATCGGTGTCACAGGTCAGTGCTCCTCCGACTTCCACTTCTTCGATTTCGATCTCCTCGATCGCCAAGCTGTCGACGTCCGAGTTAATGGACGAGGCGGCCGCGACCTCCCGACAACTCGCCTCCCTGGCGGGGCGCATCGTCTTGCTGGCCGCGGAGCTCGACCGGCGCGAGGGCTGGCGCGCCGAGGGGGCGACCAGCCTCGAGGCCTGGCTCTCTGAGCGCTGCGCCGTCTCTCCTGCCACGGCGCGGGCCTGGTCGCATGTCGGCACTCGTCTCGTCGACCTCCCGAAACTCGCCGACGGCCTTTGTGACGGTGCGCTCACCTTCGACCAGGTGCGTGCGGTGGTCGACGTGGCCACCTCGGCGTCGGAACACGCATACGTCGCGCAGGCATCTGAGTGCTCGGTACGTCAGCTCAGCGAGCTGGCCAAGGCCGACGCGACCGCTTCGGCCACGGCTAAACAGTCCAGCGCGGCGAGGGAGCACGAGACGCGCTCGGTACGGTTCAACGACGCCACTCGCACAATGACCGCTCAGCTGCCAGAAGCCTCGTACGCCGAGGTGCGTGCCGGGCTCGAAGCGACCGCACGAGGCGTTTCCTCGGATGGAGAGACGCGCTGGGACCAGCGCCTGGCCGACGCGCTTGTTTCGCTCGTTCGCACCGGTGGCGGGCGTGGACGACGTACGACTCCTCGAACGGCCGACGAGGAACCGCAATCCGAGGTAACGCCTAGCCCTTACCTCGTCGTCGCCCATGTGCCGCTCGCCACCCTCACCGACGAGGACTCAGAGTTGGCAGGTGAGCTCGAGCACCGGGGCCTGATCGACGCGGTCGTCGCACGACGCCTCGCCTGCGACGCCACGTTGGTGGTGGCTCTCGACGACGACGTGGGCCACACCATGTACGAGGGCCGGGCCCGCCGAGATCCGACCCCCACCCAGCGCCGAGAACTCTGGCGCCGAGACCGACATTGCCGCTTCCCGGGCTGTGCAAACGCCATCTTCGTCAATCCGCACCACATCAGATGGTGGAAACGCGACCGCGGTCGAACGGATCTGTGCAATCTCGCGCTTCTTTGTGAGCACCACCACCACCTGGTCCACTCGAAGAGCTGGCAGCTTTCGGGGGACGGAAACGGTGAACTCAGCTTCGTGGCTCCGAACGGCCGGACCATGACCTCGCGGCCCTCGCCTCTGTGGAGCCGTGTGACAGCAGCGGCGAAGCCGTCCAACAGTCGCTAACGCAGCCGCCGGGCGCGCTTCAGCTCTGGCGCTCGTCTTTCTCCAACCAGACCCGCGCCGGGACCGAGCCGTCGAGATCTTCCAATTCGAGCACGGTGCCCTCACCCTCGCCGGGCACCGTCAGGATCTCCGTGGCCAGGACCTCGCGGGCGATGAAATCGAAATGTTCAGCAATGAAGTCCAGGCCGACAAGGTGAAGTCGGATGCGGTCCGAAACCTCAAGACCGCTCGTCTTGCGCAAGTCCTGTACCAGGCGGACGACCTCTCTGGCCAGACCGCGCTTGCGAAGGGAGTCGTTCATGGTGAGGTCGAGTGCGACGACCTCACCGCTTTCCCTGGACACCGCAAAGCCCTCCTGCCCTCGGACGCGGAGCTGCACGTCGTCCGGCGAAAGTTCGACCGGCGCCCCGTCCAACGTGACCGTCACCGAGCGGCCCGCTTCCAGTGTCTCGGCCGCAGCGGCCCCGTCCAGCGACGCCAGCGCCGACTTGATGTCCTGCGCCTTTTCGCCCAGGCGAGGCCCGAGGGTGCGGAAGTTCGGAACCAGGTCGAACCGGATGACCTCGCTCAGTTCGTCGCCCGTGTCGATTTCATCGACATTCAACTCGTCCGCCACGATGTCGCGCAGGATCTCCGGCGAGTCCGGCGGCAGGAACACAAGCGCCCGAGCGAGTGGCAGGCGCACCTTGACGCCGGCCTCGCTACGGGCGGCACGACCGAGAGAGGTGAGGCGACGGGCCAGCGCCATCTGCGCTTCGAGGTTCGGATCGACCAACTCCGCGCTCGCCGCCGGCCAATCCTCGAGGTGCACCGATTCCGACTCGGCGGCGCCGGTGAGGTGACGCCACAGCGTGTCCGCCATGAAGGGGCACATTGGCGCCAACAACAACGACAACGTCGTCAGGACGGTGTGCAGGGTCGCCTGGGCGGCCAACGTGTCGCCCGGCGGCGCATCCGGATCGGTGCGCCAAAAGCGACGCCGGCTGCGCCGGACGTACCAGTTAGAGAGATCGTCGACCAACGCCCCGAGCGCCGACGCCGCGTCGAGGGGCTCGTAACCCCGTAGCGCATCGGTCACCTCGGTCGTCGTGCTGGTCAGGCGGGAAAGGACCCATCGGTCGAGAGGGCCGCGGTCGGCGGCTGCCGGAATCGCCGGATCGCGGGGATCGAACTCGTTGAGTGACGCGTACGTGGAGAAGAAACTGAAGGTGTTCCAGAGCGTCAGCAGCATGTCGCGCATGGCCGTGTCGATCGCGCCCATCGAGGCGCGGGTTGGCGTCCACGGCGATCCCTGGCTGAACATCCACCACCGCATGGCGTCCGCACCTCGGGTGTCGAGGATCTTCCAGGGATCGATGATGTTGCCCAATGACTTGGACATCTTGCGACCATCGGCGTCGATGATGTGGCCGAGGCAGACCACGTGCCGGTACGGACTCTCGCCGAAGATCAGCACGTTGATTGCGAGCAGCGAATAGAACCAACCGCGGGTCTGGTCAATGGCCTCCGAGATGAAGTCCGCCGGAAACGTGAAGGCCTCCGCCGACCCAGGGACGTGGGGATAGCCCACCTGTGCTGCCGGCATGGAGCCCGAATCGAACCAGGCGTCGATCACGGGCTCGACCCGCCGCGCCACAGCGAGCTCGTCGTCGTTCCCGTCCGCTGCGCAGGACGCACACGCGAAGGTCACCTCGTCGATCGTCGGCCGATGGGGGTCGATCCCTGTCACATCTCGTCCCGCGAGGTCCGACAGCTCGGCCAATGAGCCGACGCAGCGGATGTGGTCGCGGCCGCACCGCCAGATCGGCAGCGGGGTGCCCCAGAAGCGATCCCGCGAGAGTGCCCAGTCGACGTTGTTCGCCAGCCACTCGCCGAACCGACCATCCCGGATGTATCCGGGATGCCAGTCCACGGTCGCGTTGGCGGCCATGAGGTCGTTCTTCCGGGTGGATGTCGCGATGTACCAGCTCGGCTTTCCCCAGTAGATGAGCGGGGTGCGACACCGCCAGCAGTGAGGGTAGGAGTGCACGTACGGGAAGCGACGGATCAGGAGTCCCGTCGCTTCCAGTCGGTCGTTGATGTCATGGTTGGCCTCGCGCACGTCACGGCCCGCGAGCCAGCCGATATCAGTGGTGAAGCGGCCGTCCGGCCCGACCGGGTTGAGCGACGGCAGCCCGTTCTCCCGACCTATCTGTCGGTCGACTTCTCCAAAGGCCGGTGCGAGGTGCACCAGGCCGGTTCCTTCCTCGGTCGTGACGTATCCAGCGGGGACAACGCGCCACCCGTCCGCACCGTGCGGGGGGTCCAGGTCGTCGAACGGGCGCTCGTAGTGCAACCCGACGAGCGACGAGCCCGGCACACGCGTGGTCACGCGGGCGCTCGCGCCCTCGCCCATCACGGCATCGACCAACTCGTCGGCCACGAGGATCTGGTCGACGACCGCATAGATCAGGCCGGGATTGACCGCCACTCCCGTGTTGGAGAGAAGAGTCCAAGGCGTCGTCGTCCAGACGGCGAGCCACTGAGCGTCGCCGACAAGGGCCGGGTCGGGGTCGACGAGGCGGAGCCGCACGTAGGCCGACTCGTCCTCCTCGTCGCGGTAGACGTCTTCCTGGCCGAGCTCGTGACTCGAAAGCGCCGTGCCACAGCGCGGGCAATACGGCACCACCTTGAGGTCTTCGTAGAGCAGCCCCTGGTCGAAGAGCTGCTGGAGATGCCACCACACGGACTCGACATAGGACGGGTTCAAAGTCCAGTAGGCGTCGCCCATGTCGACCCAGTAGCCGATGCGGGTTGTCAATCGTTCGAACTCGTCGACGTACGAATAGACGGATTCACGACACAGTCGTGTGAACTCGGCGATGCCGACCTGCTCTTCGATCTGCTGCTTGCCGGTGATCCCGAGCTGCTTTTCGACTTCCACCTCGACCGGGAGTCCGTGGGTGTCCCAGCCCGCGCGGCGTGCCACGTACGACCCGTCCATCGTCCGGAAACGACAGAAGAGGTCCTTGTAGACCCGCGCCCAGACGTGATGCAGTCCGGGAATGCCGTTGGCGGTCGGCGGGCCCTCGTAGAAGACCCAGGGCGGTGCCCCCTTTCGCTGCTCCATCGACCGTTCGAAGACGCGGTGGGTCGCCCAGCGGGCCAATTCGGCCTGTTCGAGACCTACGAAGTCGATGTCGGGAGGTATGGGCGAAAACACGGAAACCGGTGGTGATCCGCGCCGAGGAACGATCGTCCTGGCGTCTCGGAAAGGATAGAGGGTATGCATCCGCCCGCTTTCGCCATCTCGTTGCGGCCGGAGCCCTACGCGTCGGAGGGTCCGCGCTGGGTGGTGGCCCAGGCCGAAGCGGAGCTCGTGGCGCGCTACGGCGGCCTGGACGACGGCGAGCTCGGCCTGACCGCCGCCATGTTCGACCCCCCGGCCGGCGTCTTCCTCATTGCCCGGACAGAAAGCCGGGCCGAACCCATCGGAGGTGCGGGGCTCCGCTCGGTGGCGCCGGGAACGGGCGAGGTCCGCCGTTTGTGGGTCGATTCAGCGTGGCGTGGCCGACGTATCGGACGTGAAGTCATGACGGGAATCGAGGATGCGGCATCCGACCTCGATCTCTCGGTGCTGCGGATCGAGACGGGTGACCGACAGCCCGAAGCGGTCGCTCTCTACCAGAGCATGGGGTGGGATCGGATCTCCGTCAGTCCCGACGGAGCGCCTCTCCCTGCCGGCTGGATCCGATTCCGTAAGGTGGTCGCTTGACGGAACGAGCGAGTCAGCGCTCCGCACCCCAGGCAAAATGCCGACGGGCGATCTCGTCCAACGACACCTCGTCGACGTCCTCGAGGGAATCGACGACGAGGTCGGCAAGTCCGAAGGCGGGGTGGGCTCCCTCGCCCGGCTCGGGTACTGCGATGCACGCCATTGATGCTGCCTTCGCCGCCACGACGCCGGCGGGCGCGTCCTCCCACACCAGGCAACGCTTTGGCGGTGCACCGAGCTTCGACGCCGCCGTCAAGAACACAGCCGGGTGGGGCTTGCCGTAGTCCTCGTCTTCGGCGGAATGGATGAGCGCGAAGCGGTCTCGCAAGCCGAAGTGCTCCAGTGCCGCGTCGATCAGTCGGTATTCCGAGGAGGACGCCACCGCCAGGGGCCAACTGCGAGCCGCGCAGAGGTCGATCGCGGCAACAGCGCCGGGCTTGAGCGTGCCCTTGGTCAGGATTAGGTCGATCACCCGGTCAACGATCGAAACCGCGACTTCAGCGGGGGACGGGCCGGGCCACGGGTAGAGCCCGTACCAGTGCTCTGTCACCTCGTGGACGAACATCCCCTTGGTGGTGCGGAAGCCGTCCTTCTCGAGGGGGACGCCGAGGCGGTCACCGAGTATCTCGAGCTCGGCCTCGTGCCACAGCACCTCCGAGTCGATCAACAGACCGTCCATGTCGAAGATGGACGCATGGAACCCCGCCGGGACAGGGTCTGGCGGAGTCAAGCGGCGAGCTGAGCCTCGATGTCACCCACGATGGCCGGGTCCTCCGGCTCCACCTGGGGCCGGTAGCGGGCGACGATCTCGCCCTTCGGGCTCAGGAGGAACTTCTCGAAGTTCCACGTGATGTCGCCCGCGTTCCCCTCGGCGTCAGTCTTCTCGGTCAGCTCGGCGTAGATCGGGTGCCGGTCGTCGCCGTTCACGTCGATCTTCTCCATCAGCGGGAACGTCACTCCGTACGTGGTGGAACAAAATTGCTCGATCTCCTCGGGCGTCCCCGGCTCCTGGCCCATGAACTGGTTGGAGGGGAAGCCGATGACCGAGAACCCACGGTCGCCGTATTGCTTCTGCAGGCGCTCGAGGCCCTCGTATTGAGGGGTGAGCCCGCACTTGGACGCCACGTTGACGAGCAGCAAGGTCTTGCCGGCGTAGTCACCGAGTTTGGCGTCGGCACCTTGGAGGGTGTGGATGGGGATGTCGTAGAGAGCCATGTCTCGACCCTACCGGCCCCGGCTGGGCGCCCGCTCGGCCGTTCTAGGGTGGCCCGCATGCACGCCAACGTGATTCGGGACAACCAGCTGCACTGGGAAGAGCGCGCGGATCCCACGCCCGGTGACACCGAGCTGTTGATCGCAGTCCGGGCGGCCGGGATCAACTCTGCCGATCTCGTCCAGCGGATCGGCCTCTATCCAGCCCCACCCGGTTGGCCCGAGGACATCCCGGGCATGGAGCTGGCGGGCGAGGTGGTCAGGGTGGGGCGATCGGTGACGCTGTTCGCACCCGGAGACCGCGTGATGGCGGTGGTCGGTGGCGGGGCGCAGGCCGAGCTCGCGTACGTCGACGAGATGCATGCACTCGTCATCCCCGATCGCATGCCGTGGCCCGAGGCCGGCGGCTTCGCCGAAGCGTTCGCCACGGCCTACGACGCGCTCTTCACTCGGGGGGAGCTCAAGATGGGCGAGCGCGTTCTCGTGAGCGGGGCGGCCGGGGGCGTCGGGACGGCAGGTGTGCAGCTGGCCGCCGCGGCGGGAGCTCAAGTGACGGCGACGGTGCGCAACGAGGGCCACCACGAAGCAGTACGAGACCTCGGGGCGGACGTCGTGATCGCGCCAGGTGACGAAGGCAAGCACGGGCCTTACGACGTCGTGCTCGAGCTGGTAGGACAGGCCAGCCTGACCGAGGTCCTCCCACACATGGCGCCGTGGTCACGCGTCGTCGTGATCGGAGTGGGCTCAGGAGGACGGATGGAGATCGAGCTGATGCAGCTGATGATGCAACGGGTGCGCATCGTCGGAACGACGCTCCGCTCGCGCACCCGCCAGGAGAAGGGTGAAGTTGTTGCAGCGGTCAACGCGCACGTGATGCCGTTGCTTGCGGAGGGCCGCCTGCGGGTGCCGGTGGCGGAGACGTTCCCGCTGGCGAAAGCCGAGGCCGCCTACGAGCGGTTCGCTGCCGGCAGCAAGTTGGGCAAGGTGGTGCTCGTCGCGTGATGCCTTCGACGGTGACGTGATCGAGGCCGTCCTCTTCGACGGGGACCAGACCCTTTGGGACTTCGTACGGGTGATGCGCGACGCACTGACCGCGATCGTCGACGAACTCCGGGTGGCTCGGCCGGGACCGTTTACGGATGAGCTGGGATGGGAGGACCTCGAGCGGGATCGCGCGGTGGTTGGTGAGGAGTGGGAGGGGATCGAGTACAACCTCGCCCGATTACGGATCTTGGGATTTGGCCAGACGCTTCGGCGGTTGAGGGCCGCCGAAGGGGGTGACGACTCGGCGGATGAAGCGCTGACGCTCGAGTTGAGCGACTCGTACTTCGCCCACCGAGATCGCGACCCGGCGCTCTTTGACGACACGGTGCGGTGCCTGGACGCGCTTCGTGGGCGTTACCGACTGGGATTGCTTTCCAACGGGAGCCGGTTGCCCGAGAAGGTGGGTCTGAGCCGTTACTTCGAGTCGGTCGTTTTCGCGCAAGACCACAGGGTGGCCAAGCCCGACAAGGGCATCTTCGAGATCGTCGAGCGCCAGCTGGGTGTCACCGCTGCCGGATGCGTGTTGGTGGGTGACCATCCGCTCAACGACGTCGTGGGTGCCAAGCGGGCGGGGTGGTCCGCGGTGTGGCTCGACCGAGACGGACACGGAGTCGGGGCCTTCGAGGCGCACGAGGAGTGGGGGCCCGATGCCGTGATCGCCTCGTTGGCCGACTTGCCTGACGCGCTCGGCGCGCTCGATCGGGAGTTCAGCGGGTAAGGATGACGACGCCCGCGTTGGCTCCCCGGCCAACGGTGTGGGAGAGCGCGGTGCGGGCGCCTTCGACCTGACGGGGCCCGCACTCTTCCCGCAGCTGGCGCACGAGCTCGACAACCTGGCCGAGTGCAGACGCGCCGAGGGGCTCGCCCTTGGAGAGCAGGCCGCCGCTCGGGTTGACGGGGATGCGTCCCCCGAGGGTGGTGGCGCCCGAGTCGAGCAGCGCCGCCGAGCCGCCGGGCTCGCACAGTCCCAGTTCCTCGCAGGATCCCAGCTCGCGGGCGGCGTCGGTGTCCTGGACCTCGGCGACTTCGATGTCCTCGGGTCCGACGCCGGCTTCTTCGTAGGCGGCGGTGGCGGCGAGCGTCGTGGGGGCGGGCACCGAGTCGTCGGTGAGGCCCGATAGCGGCGTCGACTCGCTGAGGACCGAACCGGGGATGTGGGAGCGCAGGACGGCGGAGGCGAGCGTGACCGGGGTGGTGTCGGGCGCGGCGAGGTCGGACCGGCGTAGGACGAGGGCGGCGGCACCCTCGTTGGGCGAGCAGAGCATGAAGAGGTGGAGGGGTTCGCAGACGACCCGTGAAGAAATGACTTCCTCGACGGACGTCTCTTTTTGGAACATCGCGTCGGGGTTGGCGGCGCCGTGGCGGCGGTTCTTCACGACGACACGGGCGAGGTGGTCCTTGGTGACGCCGGAGGTCTGGCACAGGCGCCGGGCGCGGAGGGCGAAGAAGGCGGGGGTGGCGGCGAGGCCGGCTTCCTCCTGCCACGGCTCGAAGAAGGACGAGCGGATGATGCCCTTGGGCATCTTCTCGGTGCCGAAGACGAGGACGGTGTCGTACTGGCCGGCGCGGATGGCGGCGGCGGCGAGCATCAGGGCGGCACCACCGCTGGCGCATCCCGCCTCGATGTCGACGATCGGCATGCCCGTCATGCCCAGCCGGCTGAGGACCCTGTGCCCAGTGGCGACTCCCCCGTAAGCGGTGCCGCAGAACGCCGCCTGGAAGCCGCCCTTGCCGACGCCCGCCTCTTTCAGGGCGGACCGGACGGCGACGACACCCATGTCCGTCGTCGAGGCGTCGAAACGACCGAAGGGATGCATGCCGACGCCGGCAACGACGACCGAGGAGGACGCTGTCATGAGGCGGCCGCCGGTGCGAAGGCGTAGGTCACGACGTCGTTGCCCTCGGCGTCGGAGTGGAGGCTGACGAGGCGGACCTCCATCGCTTGGCCGGCGTGAAGGTAGGACGGGTCGCTCTCGGTGAGGCGTGTGATGACACGGATGCCCTCGGGCAGTTCGACGATGCCGATCCCGAAGGGGACCTCACCCTGGTAGCCGGGCGGGGGTGCGGTGACCGCGGTCCACGCCCAGAGCGTTCCTCGACGGGACAGCTCGACGGGCGCTGGGTCCTCGGTCGCGCAGTAGGTGCAGGAGTCGACGCGGGGGAAGAGGACGTTTCCGCAATTGGTGCACTTACTGCCGAGGAGCGCGCCGTCCTCGGTGAAGAGGCCGTCGCGGACCATCACGGAACCTGTCATGTGAACAGTTCGGTTCAGCTCTTGAGCTCGACGAGCTCGAGGGCGTCGAACTCCCAGTAGGCGCGCAGGGCGGCGATCTTGTTGGCACCGTTCGAGCGGTACGTCATCACTACGTGTACGACGGCCTGGTGGGTGCCGCCGGCGATGGTGGTGCGGATGATGCCGACATCGGCGACCTCGTCACCGCCACCGCAGAGATACGACTGGTTGATTTCGAAGTCGATCGCCTCGCTGGGTCCGATGACCGTGTCGTAGAAGGCGGCGATGGCCTCCTTGCCGCGATGGCCGGTGCCCTCGGGGTCGAAGGGCGACGGGCCGATGGGATCTTGGACGAGGGCGTCGTCGGCGAAGAGGTCGAGCCAGCCGTCACGGTCCCTGGCGTGCACGGCGGCGCGGGAGCGGATGCCGAGCTCGCGGGCCGTGAGGGTGTCGTTGGCGGTGTCGGTCATTGGTGGGGCCTCCCTCCTGTTCGGACGTCGTCAGACCTTGGCGATGACATCGTCGGCGAAGCGGCTCAGGTTGTCGATCTTGGTTTGCAGCGGCTCGGTGTCCTGTTCGACCCCGTAGGGCCAACGGAACCCGACGATGACGTCGGTGACGCCGAGCTCCTCGAGCCGGTGGACGCCGTCGGGCGTGTACGCGTCGGCGGAGATCACGTGGATCTCGAAGGGCTTGTCCTCGGTGCCGTGCTCCTTGCGGAGGATGGCGAGCCGGTCGAGCAGGCCGGGGAGGTCGGCGGGGTCGCCGCCGCCGTGCAACCACCCGTCACCGTCGACGGCGGCTCGCTTGAGGGCGGCTTCGTGATGGCCGCCGATAAGGATCGGCACGGGACGACCCGGTGTGGGACACATCTTGATGGAGGGGACGTCGAAGATCTCGCCGTGGAATTCGAAGAAGCCGCCGACCATGAGGCCGCGCATGACGGTGATCATCTCGTCCATGCGCTTGCCGCGGCGGGCCCAGGGGACGTCGGTGATCTCGTAGTCCTCGGGCCAGGGGCTGGTGCCGACGCCGAGGACGAGGCGGTCGTCTGTGAGGACGGCGGTCGAGGTGATCTGTTTGGCGACGAGGACGGGGTGGCGGATGGGGAGCTTGACGACGAAGGTGACGAAGCGGATGCGGTCGGTGACGGCGCCCATGGCGGGGATGATCGAGAACGGCTCGAGGAACGGCTTGTCCTCGAGGAACTCTCGGCTGCCGTCGGGGTTGAAGGGGTACGTGGTGTCGGAGACCTCGGGGTAGCAGATGGAGTCGGGGACGACGAAGGAGTCGTATCCAGCTTCTTCGGCGGCCCGGGCCAGGGGCAGGTAATACGAGGGGTCGACCATCGACTCCGCATACGAGAACCGCACGAACACCTCCGTTCTGTTCGTCTACGAGGTCGGTCGTTTGGGCCGGCCGGCCTCGGCGCCGCCTACCATGCGGCACGTGCCCGCTCATCCTGCCAGGACCGACGCGACGGGGCCCAACTCGGGGGCCGACGTGGGCGAGGCGGGCGCCGGGGCGGGGTTGCGGCTGACCGGGTCGGCGCCGATGGTGACCGACCTCTCGCTGGAGGAGCTGGAGCGGGAGGCCCGGCTCGTCATCGGCGAGATGGCTTACGCGTACTTCGCGGGCGGGGCGGACGACGAGCGGCTGCTCACCGGCAACGTGGAGGCCTGGGGACACTGGCAGCTCCACCCACGGGTCCTGGCCGGGGTGTCGTCGGTGTCGACCGCGACGACGCTGCTGGGGTCGCCGGTCGCGTCGCCCGTGGGGATCGCCCCGACGGCGATCCAGGGGCTGGCGCACCCGGAGGGCGAGGTGGCGACGGCTCGGGGTGCGGCGGCGGCCGGGGCGTTGCTGATCCTGTCGTCGCTGGCGACGTGTCGCTTGGAGGACGTGGCGTCGGCGGTGCCTCCGGAGGCGGTGCGCTGGATGCAGATCTACGTGCTGCGGGACCGGGCCCGGACGGTCGACCTGGTGGCGAGGACGGTGGCCGCCGGTTATCGGGCATTGGTACTGACCGTGGACGCGCCGGTCTCGGGGCTGCGGCTGCGGGAGTGGCGGACAGGGGTGCACCTGCCGGACGACCTGGCGCTGCCGAACCTGGCCGGCGACAGCACGTCGAGCGCCCGTGAGGGCGGGTTCATGGCGGTGGTGACCAATGAGTTCGAGCCGGCGTTGACGCCCGACGACATCGAGTGGCTGGGCGGGCTCAGCGAACTGCCGGTGGTCGTCAAGGGCGTGCAGCGCGCCGACGACGCTGTCCGGTGCGTGGACGCCGGCGCGGTGGGGGTGGTCGTGTCGAACCACGGGGCCAGGCAGTTGGCCGACGCACCGGCGACGGCCGACATCCTGGGGGAGGTCGTCGACGCGGTCGGTGGGCGGGCCGAGGTGTACGTGGACGGCGGTGTGCGGCGGGCGCCCGACGTGGCGAAGGCGTTGGCGCTCGGGGCCCGGGCGGTGCTGGTCGGACGGCCCTCACTGTGGGCGCTGGCGACGGGCGGGGCCGACGGCGTGGCGGGGCTGCTGGGCTGGTTCGAGTCCGAACTGCGGCGCGCGATGGCCCTGTGCGGAGCGGCGACGGTGGAGGGGCTGGACCGAAGCCTCGTGCGACCGACGCCGGGGACCGGTTGGACGAGCGTGGGGACAGGGCCGCGGCAATGACGACAGTGGCTTCGATGCTGGCCGCTCGGGCGGAGGACGACCGCACCGGCGTGTTGGACATCGGCGGCGGCAGTTGGACGTGGCGCCAGGCGGTGGCCGAGGGGGCGACCCGGGGCGCGCTGGCCCGCTCTTTGATGGGGTCGGCGCTGCCGCATGTCGGGGTGCTCCTACCGAACGGCCCCGAGTATCTGTTCTGGCTCAACGGCGCGGCGCTGGCGGGTGCGGCGATCGTCGGGATCAACCCGACGAGGCGAGGCGAGGCCCTGGCGGCGGACGTGCGGGCGACGGACTGCGCCATGATCGTCACCGACGACGAGGGGGCGGCGTTGTTGGCGGGGCTGGATATTGAGGTCGATCCGGGCAGGGTCCTGGTGATCGGGACGCCTCGTTACGGGGAGTTGCTGGCGGAGGTCGCCGGCGGTGCTGAGGCGCAGGCGTTGATCGACCGGGCGGGCGACGTCGACAAGGAGTCCTTGTACCTGCTGATCTTCACGTCCGGGACGACCGGGGCGCCCAAGGCGGTGCGCTGCACCCAGGGTCGACTGGCCGACATCGCGGAGGTGGCGGCTCCCGGCTACGGCTACACGTCGGAGGACGTCTGCTACTGCCCGATGCCGTTGTTCCACGGCAACGCACTCATGGCGCTGTGGGGACCGTCGGTAATGGTCGGCGCCGCTATCGCCGTGCGGCCCCGGTTCAGCGCGTCGGCCTTCCTCGACGACGTCCGGACCTTCGGAGCGACCAAGTTCTCGTATGTCGGCAAGGCGATCGCCTACATCCTCGCCACGCCGGAACGGCCCGACGACGCGGACAACACGCTCACGAGCGCGTTCGGGACCGAGGCGTCGGTCCGGGATCGCGGCAGGTTCCGTAAGCGGTTCGGCTGCTACCTGATCGAGGGTTACGGGCAGAGCGAGGGCGGCGCCTCGATGAATCCGGTGCTGGGCATGCCGAAAGGGGCGATCGGCAAGCCGGTCGATCACGTCGACCTGGCCGTGATCAGTCCCGAGACGGGCGAGGAGTGTGCGCGTGCGGAGTTCGACGCCGACGGACGGCTGCTGAACGCGGGCGAGGCCATCGGGGAAATCGTCAATCGCAGCGGGCGGGGCAAGTTCGAGGGCTATTACCGGCGTGAGGACGCCGAACAGGAGCGGCTCCGGGGCGGGTGGTACTGGACTGGAGACCTCGGCTATGTCGACAAGGAAGGCTTCTTCTACTTCGCCGGCCGTAGCGGCGACTGGCTGCGCGTTGACTCGGAGAACTTCGCGGCAGGCCCGGTCGAAGCCATCCTCTCCCGCAATCCTGACGTCGCGGTCGCCGCGGTCTATCCAGTACCGGACACGGCGTCGGGCGCAGGCGACCAGGTGATGGTTGCCCTGGAGACCGCGGCCGGCCGGCCGTTCGATGCCGACGCATTCGGCGTCTGGCTGCTGGCGCAGCCAGACCTCGGACCAAAA
>DATMMN010000100.1:0-22227 GCA_035569675.1 Acidimicrobiales bacterium
GGACTTTTTCTTCGGAGCAAGTCGCCCTTTTGGCAGCGGAAGTCGAAACCTGCGGCGTCGCATCGGTCGCCTACGACTACTTCGGCACGAACCTTGGGTCCGCGGCCGGCCACAACCGACTGCTGCTGGTCAATTCGTCCCCATTTGTTTTGATCGTGAATCCAGACACGTATGCGAGCCCGTTCCTGTTGATGGAGCTGGGAGCGGCCCAGCACGACCCTAGGGTCGGTATCGCCGAAGCCCGCCAGATACCGCTGGAGCACCCCAAGGCCTACGATCATCACTCCGGCGAAACCAGTTGGGCATCTACCGCATGTTGTCTCGTCCGGACTGAGGTGTTCGAGAAGATTGGTGGGTTCGACTCCGACTCCTTTTTCTTGTATTGCGACGACGTGGACTTCAGTTGGCGTACGCGGCTCGCCGGTTATCGCGTGGTTCTGCGGCCGACCGCTCTGCTTTTCCACGACAAACGCCTGGGCCTTGACGCAATCGTCGAATCCGGTCCGGCCGAGGTCTACTACTCCGCCGAGGCGGCGCTCATGTTGGCATGGAAATACTCGCGGCCGGATCTCGTCGAAGAGTGGAGCGAACATTTTCGCGCCTCGCCCATTGAGCCCTGGGTTGAGGCTGCAGAACGATTCGACAGCCGGCGCGTGGAGGGGAGCTTGCCCGAGCCCATCGACCCATTAGGGACCGTCGCCGAATTCGTTGGGATGGCCTTCGCCCAGCACAGGTACTCGTACAGTGACTGAGCAATATAAATTCAGTTACGGCGAAGACACTGTGTACAGCAGAGTCGTGGAGCTCGTCTCGCGGTTCCGTTTGCTCGACGGAGATGTCGTCTTGGACGTCGGCTGCGGATTCGGTGCTATCGCCGAACCTCTTGAGGCAATGGGCCTGCACTATGTCGGGTTCGACCGGGATCCCGACGCTATCAGTGACCTTCAGGGACGCTCGCTCGAAGCTGACCTGATCGATCTCTCGGACGCCGAACACGCAGTGCAAATGATGGACAAGCGGATCGGTGACCGTCCGCTGGCTGCGATCGTTATGGTCGATTCGCTCCAGCAGTTGCCAAACGGGCAACTGGTACTCGCACGATTGCAGTCGCTCGCCATTGCTCGGGGTTGCGCTCCCCTTATCGTCGCCGTCCCCAATGTCACTCATATCGACCTTGTGGGAAAACTGCTCATGGGACGTTGGGACGTCACGCCGACCGGTCTCCTCGACGAGAACCACACGGCGTTCTTCTCCGAGGGCAGACTGAACGAAATGCTGCACTGTTCCGGATGGCTGGGGACAGAACAGCTCGACTACGACCTTGCCGAGAGTGATCAACACTTCCCCGCTGACGCAGCAATACTTCAGCGGGGCGCTCCGCTGCGTGAGCTGCTGTACTCGGTTCGCGATCAGGCAGCAGGGGGAGTCGTCGTTAACGAGTTCGTTCGGGTCGCCGTTCCCGTCGCGACTGCCGGACCAACAATCGTCGACGATGGCCAGGCGCCGCTTCTGAGCATCCTGATGCGTACTCAGAACCTCCGGCGGTCCACGCTCGAAGAAGCGATGCTTTCGCTAGCAGCTCAAACATGTGACGATTTCGAGCTGCTTTTGCTGCCCCACAACGTCCCGAAGACCCAGATCCCGGATCTGCTCCATTTGATCGATGTCTTTCCTCCGGCCTTTTCGAGCCGGGTGCGGGTCATACCGGTAGATGGTGGGGGCCGGGCGCGGCCACTGAATGTCGGAGTGCGCCACGCACGCGGGAAATACGTTGCAATTCTCGACGACGATGACGTCGTTTTCGGTCACTGGGTCGCACGGTTCAAGGAGACGGCTGAGCGATTTCCTGGGCGAGTATTGCGAGCCCTTGTCGCGGATCAAGAGGTCGAGCCCGTTGTCTGGTCCGCGAACCGCCCGGGCTACGACATTCGCAGTCGCCCCCGGTGCCCGTGGCAAAGGCGGTTCGACGTTGTCGAACATCTGACCGTCAACCATTCGCCGAACTGTGGTTGGGCAGTTCCACGAAGCATATTTCGAGATCTCTCGCTTCAATTCGATGAGACGCTGCCGGTCCTGGAAGACTGGGACGTCCTATTACAAGCGGTGCTGTGGCATGGTGTCGCCAGTATCGAGGACATCACCTCGTTGTGGCGCCGATGGAGGGTCGGCGACTCCTCGACATCCGTGCACTCCGACATCGAATGGAACGCAGCGCGATCCGCCGTCCTGGCCAGACTTGATGCCAGACCTCTGTTGCTGCCGACGCACTCGGCAACGAGACTGCACAACATGAGGATGGAGGCGGGCGCGGTATCGGACGGATACGAAACGGCCCTTGAACAAATCGATCACCTTAGGGAGGAGTTGGAGCGGGTCCACGCGGAGCGTCGCCGCACGAATGAGGATCGGATCGGCATCCACGACAATCTCCTCGAAGCACACCGACGAATCGACGAAATGAGTCATTCCACAAGTTGGAGGATCACCAGGCCCCTCCGCCTCGTGCAGCGACTTCGTCGCAAGAAGTAGCAGCCAGGTCAGAATCGATTAGCGGCTCACGTGCGCTGGAGCCAAAGACTCCCCCCGGTGTTGCGATCCCATCGAGGCAGAAGGGCGGCCGTTTCATCGCGGTGGCATTCGGCCAGATACGAGTTCCAAACACGGATCCGGTATCCCGAGTTTCTCTGGAGGTACGCCCGCAAGATATACGCCTCGTTCCAGCAGCGTCCCTCTCTGACCCACTCCTTCAAATATTCGAATGGGTAGAAGATGTCGTGGAAATGCACGAAGACGCCAGATTGCAACCGTGGAAGCACATCGAAGATCAAGAGGTTGACGTCACTCCCCGCCTTCGAAACGTGCGACGAATCGATAAAGAGCACATCATTGGGACCCAGTTCGTCTATGAACGTAAGGTCGAGATCCTGAAGGGGAGAGACCACAATCTCGCACCTGTCACGGTCAGCGTTGTTGAGTAGTCCGTGCAGGCGTTCAGGGTCCGGTTCGATGAAGGTGCAATGCAATGCACCATTCAAGTACCGCTCATTGGTGTCGAGGATCAATGCCGAGGAGTACCCCGAACCGACCTCGATCAGCCGGCGGGGACGCTGCGAACGCAAGATCGACTGAAGGACGACGCCGTCTCCGAAGCTGAAGAAGTCATTGTCGAGGTAGTAGCGGTGCCCTTGAGTGGCGTGCTCGACCAGATCAGCGTCCTGGGCAAACGGTGCAATGTCGCGGAGGAAGTCCAGCTGTTCCTGCTCGGCCAGATCGATTTCAGGGAGCTCGTTAGGAACGGCAAAGATGCTGTCTTGCCGGGCTGATATGTCCGCGAGTGACGGGACCGGGGAGTAATAGTGGCCGGGTGGGAACATCTGAGGCGCGTCCTCGGCGGACCGGCGAATGGTGTCGAGTTCCGACTCCAGCGTCCGTACTCTGGCTCCGAGGCTGTCGCGCTGCCTGAGGAGGCTCGCAATCGGTGGGAACCGTCTCGCTATTCGGTGACGCAACGTGGTCCTTTCGAGTCCGCCGTGGCCGAGTTGGTGGCCCTGGGGTCGGATGATTCTCGCAGCTCGCGCTCGTTGCAGGTGCCAGAAGGATCGCCGGAGGATCCCGCAGCGGCCGATCTAGGATCGAGAAGTGGTCCGGGCCCTTCATAAGGCACGCCGCCGGCGGCTCGGGGTGCCGTTGCAACAGGCATTCGACTCGCGTCGGAACAGCCTCAGCTTGCTCCGCTTGGTGTTCGCCGCAATGGTGCTGTTCGACCACTCCTTTCCCCTCGGGGGTTTTAACGGGGGGCGAGACCCGATGTGGGGCTGGACCGGCGGGCAGGAGAGTTTCGGCGGGCTCGCGGTGCTTGGGTTCTTCGTGATCAGCGGATTCCTCGTCACGCGCAGCTTTGACGACTCACCAACTCCAGTGAGTTACATCTGGAAGCGCGTTCTGCGCATCTTCCCGGGCTTTTGGGTCTGCCTGTTAGTGACTGTTGTTGTGTTCGGACCGTTGGCCTTCGTCTACGAGCATGGGACGTTGCACCAGTACGTGGTGGGTTACAGCGATAACCCACTGCGTTATGTCAAGAACAACGCCTTTCTCTCGATGAACCAATACGGCATCGATGGTCTTCTTGGAAGCAATCCGTGGCCCCATGCGTTCGATGGTTCGCTGTGGACACTGATCTACGAATTCAAGTGCTATCTCGGCGTCATGGTTCTCGGGATGATCGGCGTCTTTCGTCACTGGCGCCCAGCTGTTCTTATCCTGTCCGGTGGTCTGTGGGCATTGGAGATCAACCAGTATCTCGATCCGACCTTCCTGAAGGGCATGTTCTTGTTGGGCGACCCGTACATGGTGCGGCTGGCCTTCATCTTCTCGCTAGGAATGATCTTCTACCTCTATAGGGACAAGGTCATCATTTCGAATTGGCTTGGTGCGCTCGCACTCGTGGTCTTCATCATCAGCCTGAAGGTCGGGCAGTATTACGAGGTCGGAGAAGTGATGTGGGCGTACTTGTGCATCTTCGGTGCCGTGCGATTGCCCTTCCACAACGTTGACCGCTACGGCGACTTTTCCTACGGGCTTTATATCTATGCGTTCCTGGTCGAGCAGCTCCTGTCGCTCTACGGTGTCCAGAAGTGGGGCTACTGGCCCTATCTCGTCCTCTCGAGCGTGGGTGCGATGATGCTCGCGGTGGGAAGTTGGTTTGTGGTGGAAAGACCCTTCCTGCGCCTCAAGAGAGTGCGGCTCGGCCGCTTCCGGAGTGTGGAGTCGGCCGGCGACCCGCTCCATCACGAGAAACAGCGGGCTGGTGAACCGGCCGGAGTCCCGGTTCAGGTAACCGCCGGGGCTGTTGAGTGATCTGTCCGGGATAGGTCTGAGCATCTCGACTCGTGCCGGGACACCAACATTTGTCGGTCGGCCGCGATGAGAACCGGCGGCCCAGGAGGAGGCGCCGGCGGGGACGGTGCGGACCCGCCCCCGCCGGCTTTACCGATCGCAGAGTGGCGGAAAATCTCAACGATCGGTAGGTGGTGCCCAGTGTGCCGCCAGTGGCTTGGCATCGGGTGGGGATCGCATAAGAAGGAGCGAAGAATTCCAGGGTGTTCGCTCAGGGGTGCCCGTTGCCCTCCGGTTTTCCGCTTTCGGGTGCGGGCACTGTGGGCAGGAAGAGCGACATGCGGGCCCCGCCGGCCGGGTCGTTCTCAGCCAACACCGTGCCGCCTTCCGCCTTGGCGACCTGGGCCACGATGGCGAGGCCGAGCCCGGACCCGGGCAGTCCCCGCGCCGCAGGTGAGCGATAGAAGCGATCGAAGATGTGGGGTAGGTCGGCCTCTGCGATGCCAGGGCCGCGGTCGCGCACGACGACCGTGCCCTTCCGGCACTCCACCGACACTGTCTGTCCCGGCGGGCTCCACTTGCGTGCGTTGTCGAGCAGGTTGCCGACGGCGCGTCCGAGGCGCTCGGCGTGACCCTCGACCCAACACGGCTCGGAGGCGAGGTCGAAGGTGATCTCCTCGGCGCGCCCGTGGGTGCTCTGGACGAACACAGCGTCCTGGACGAGCAGGTCTAGGCGCAGCGGCTCGCGGGACTCCGGCAGTTGGTCGCCACGGGCGAGTTCGGCGAGGTCGCCGACGAGGTCGGTGAGCTCCTGCAACTGCACCAGGACGTCGTCGACCAGCACGGTGCGGTCCTCGGGACTCAGCTCGTCGACGCGCCGGATCACCTCGAGGTTCGTCCGGAGGCTGGTCAGCGGCGTCCGCAGCTCGTGCGACGCGTCGAGCACCAGCTGGCTCTGCGCGCGGCGAGACGACTCGAGGGCTTCGAGCAAGCGGTTGAACGTGCGGCGCAGCCGGCCGAGCTCGTCGGGGCCCCCGGGGGAGAGGCGGCGCGAGACGTCCGTCGTCTCCGCTACGTCCTCCACGCTGTCGGTGAGCGAGTTCAAGGGGACGAGGGCGGTGCGCGCCACCACCCAGCCGAGCACGACGGCCAGCAGGACGCCGATCAGTGCGACGGCACCGAGCAGGAGTGCCAGCGTATTGAGCTCGGAGTTGGCGTTGAAAAGGGTGGCGATCTGCAGCGCGCCGCCGTTGACGAGGAGTCCGCCGTTGACGATCGTGTTGTCAGGGAGGTGCTCCACCAGCTCGCGCATCTGGTTCCCGTCGACGTCGACGGTGGTGAAAAAGGTGGGCGCCAGGTTGACCGCCACCAGGCGCACCTGCCCGGTGACCGGGAGGCCGCCGCCGGAGATCACCCCGCCGCTCGAGTCGATCACCTGGCCGAGGGTGGCCGTGGTCGCCCCGATCTCCTGTCCGGCCACGATCTTCTGTGCCGCGGTGGTCAGCGAGTTGTCGGCCGCCTGCAGCAGGGTGTTGCGCGCGACCAGAAAAGCGGCGCTCGAAGCGGCGAGCACGGCCACGACCACCGCGCCCGTGGTGGCCAGCACCAGCCGGGTGCGGAAAGTCATGCGTCCCGCAACACGTAGCCCACCCCGCGCACGGTCTGGATGCAGCGGGTTTCGCCCCCTTCCTCGAGCTTGCGACGGAGGTATCCCACGTAGACGGCGAGGGAATTGGTCCCCGAGTCGAAGTCGAAGCCCCAGACGCGGTTGAGCAGGACCTCGCGCGTGAGCACCTGGCGCGGGTGGCGGAGGAACATCTCGAGGAGGTCGAACTCGATGCGGGTGAGCGTGAAGACGCGCTCGCCCCGCTGGCCCTCGCGCGTCGACAGGTCAAGGGTCAGATCGCCGACGCGCAGGAGGCCCCCGTCACCCTCGAAGCGGCGTCGCAGCAGCGCGCGCAAGCGGGCAAGGAGCTCCGCCAAGGCGAACGGCTTCACGAGATAGTCGTCGGCGCCGGCGTCGAGGCCCTGGACCCGGTCGTCGACCGCGTCGCGGGCGGTGAGCATCAATACCGGGGTGTCGTCGCCGGCGGCACGCATCCGCCGGCAGACGGTGAGCCCGTCGAGGTCGGGCAGACCAAGGTCGAGGACGAGCGCGTCGGGGGGCGTCTGGGCCAGCTCCTCGAGCGCCTCTCCTCCCGAGGGCACCGTGGCCACGTCGTAGCCCTCCAGACGCAGGGCCCGATCGATCGACCGGCGGACGGCGACGTCGTCGTCCACCACCAGGATGCGCACGAGGCCGAGGTTACGCCGCTGAATCCGCGGTGCAGGCGGCGCGAGTGCGCCCTCTGGTGTCGTGCCGTGCCTAACCTCTAGCGGGCGCTTTCCCACTCCGGGGTAGTTCAATCGGCAGAACGTCGGCCTTTGGAGCCGGATGTTGGAGGTTCGAGCCCTCCCCCCGGAACTTGCTCGTGGGCACGCACCAACCGTGCTCGCTCCCGACGGCCGAGTTTGGGTCGGACTTACAATGACGCCGTGACGAGCCCGGATGCCGGCGCGCACTCCGTGACCGGCGCACCCGTTCCGGGCGATCGAACGCAGGAACGGCTGGCCGCGTTGGAGGCCAAGGTCGCCGCACTGGGGAGCATGATGTCCGGTCAGGCGGCGTGGATGACCGACCTCCAGGAAGAAGTGGTCCGCGGCCTGGAGCAGATGTCGGGGGTGGCCGAACGACTGGAGACGCACAACGAGTGGCTCACGTCGCTCGAGCTTTGGGTGAGCTCGTGCGTCAAGACGCTGGCCAACTTCGGCGCCCAACCCCTCGACAGTGCCGAGCCCGGAGCGTCGGGAACGATCGACGTGGTCGGGAGCCTCATGGCCCGGATCGAGGTGCAGACCGTCATGGACTGGATTGCCTCGGTGGCCGATGTGCCGGAAGGACCGTTGGTGTCCGTCACGACCGCGACACGCAATCGGCCCGGCCTGCTCGGAGAGGCCATGGAGTCGGTTCTCGGCCAGTCCTATGAGCGGTTCGAACTCGTGATCGTGGACGACTCGGATGGCGAGGAAACCCAAGAACTGTTGGCCCAGTTGCACGACGAACGGGTCAGAGTGGTGCGCACTCCCGCTCGACGCGGCGCCGGCGCGGCGTTCAACGTCGGGCTCGAAGTGGGGAAGGGCGACATCATCGCGTTTCTCGACGACGACAACCTGATGCACCCTGAGTGGCTGCGCAGCGTGGTGTGGGCGTTCACCACCTTCCCCGATGTCAATGCCCTCTACGGAGCCCGCGCCAACGAGGACCCGGGTGCGCAGCGCGGCGACCGTTCCGGGATGCTGCCCACCCTCGAGTTCGCGCACTACGACCGGACGCGCCACGAACTTGCCAACTTTATCGACCGCAACACGATTGCGTTTCGGACGTCGCTTCGTCACATCCGCTACGACGAGGCACTCAACGCGGCGCTCGACTGGGACCACTCGCTCCGGCTCTTCGCGCAGGCAGAGCCGCTCGCGTTGCCTGCGCTGTCCTGTTACTACCGGACCGTAGTTCCGGCTCGGGTCAGCGACACCCCCGACAAGGGCGAGTCGGTGCGGCGGGTTCGATCCCGCACCCACACCTCACGCCCACTGCGCGTGCTGGTCCACACGGCGATGTACCCGGTGATCTCCGAGACCTACATCGGCGAGGACATCGACGCCCTCGAGCGAGCGGGGGCGGTCGTGGCCGTGTCAACGGTCCAGGAACCCGTCTCAGCCGCTGCCGGCGTGCCGCCACCGCGCCTCGATGCGGACGCGTTGATCGAGGAGTTCAAGCCGGACATCGCATTGATGCACTGGACGACGCACGCCGAAGGCGAACTCCCGCTCATGGAGCGCCACGGGATCCCGTTTGCCTGCCGCGTGCACTCCTTCGACATCGGCCAGGACCGTACGCAGCGATTGCTCGACCATCCATTGTGCGTCGCCGTCTACGGCAATCCGCACAATCTCGAGGCGCTCCCTCCGGGAGTGGTGCCGCTCATCCCAACGGTGGGGCCGGGCACAGCCATTCCGGTCAGTCCCGATGAACGCAGGCTGATCTACTCCGTCTCGGCGGGATTGCCCAAGAAGGAGTTCGCGTTCTTGGTCTCAGCGATGGCTGCGCTACCCGAGTTCGACCGGATGATCGATCTGGCCCGCACCAACGGCTTCGAGGAATTGCCGGCCACCGTGCAGCGCCTGGCCGCCGAAGCCGATTCCTCCATCGTGGTCGGGGTCAACGTTCCCCGGGCGGAGGTCCTCGGGCACATGGCCCGGGCTTCGGTCCTGCTCTACACGCTCAACCCCCAAGCAGTCATGGGCTATCCGATGTCCATCGTGGAGGCGATGCTCTGCGGGACGATCCCGATCATGCCGGACCGGCCGGAGTCCCGCGCCATCGTGGGCCCCTCGGCGCGGACCTTCCGTGACCGCGCCGGCATCGTGCGGCACGTCCGCGAGGTGGCGGAGGGCGGGCCCGCGGTGCATGACGAGCGTCGACGCCTCGTCGAGCTGGCGCAGCGGCACAGAGACCCCGAAGAGCTCGGGCGGCTCCATGCCCTTCTTCGTGATGACCTCACCGCGTGGCGAGCCCTTCGGGTCTGACCCGGGAGCCTCAGCGGCCGCTCGTGCGGTCCCGTTCGGCGAGGCGAGCGAGGTAGTCGTTGTAGGCGGCGAGCTCGGCGTCTTCGGGTTCGGAGTCTGCGGCGGGAGCCTCCGCCGACGTCGGCCGAGTCGCGTCGACGTGCCCGTTCTGCGACACCGTCTCTTCGGCCGGCTCCGGCTTCTCGTGCACGAAGCGCCACCACATGTAGATCGCGTAGCCGGCGAAGAGCGGCCACTCAAAGACGTACGCCCAACTGAGGCTGTTGCCGTTGACGGCGCGGTAGATCTGCCACACGCAGAGCGCCATGAACGCGGGGACGACGACGAGGATGACCGCGTGCAGCTTCAGAGCGCGCGGCGACAGCCAGACCCGCTTGTCCATCAGCCCTCCGGGTAGAAGAACTCGGACAGGATGGCGGCCAGCTCGAGCGGCCGGTCGCCCTGGATGCTGTGGCCGGCGCCCTCGACGCCCACCACTCGGGCCTCCGGCTGCCGGCGAAGCAGCTCCGCGACGTCCTCGTCGCCCACGACGGACCACGCGAGCCCGCGGACCAACAGAACAGGCACGGTCAGCGCGGAGACCGCCTCCCACCAGTCGCCGAACTCGGGGTGGACTCCTTCGGAGGGCTCCACGCGGAAGCGCGCGTAGCGCCAGACCCAGGTGCCGTCCTCTCGCTGCAGGGCGTTATGGAGGATGCCGCGCCGCAGGGAGGACTCGCTGCGGCCCGGATTGTGCTCGATCGTGCGGGCCAAGATTTCGTCGAAGCTGGCGAAGCTCGCCGGGCCGTTGACGAAGTTCGTGACCGGTGCGGCCTTCTCCGCCGTCACGCCGGGCGTGATGTCGACGAGCGCGAGGGCCCGCACGAGCTCGGGGGCCTCTGCGGCGAGAGCGATGGACGACACTCCGCCCAGTGACATCCCGACGACCCCGCGTGCATGCGGCGCGAGCTCGCGCACCACGACAGCGAGATCGCGCCCATTGGTCCCGGCCGACACCGGACCGTCTGGCCCGCCGTCTGAGTGGCCGTGCCCCGGCAGGTCGACCGCGAGGAGCGGGCGGCCGAGCGCGAGGGCCACGGTGTCCCACGTGTGCGCGTTCTGGGCCCCGCCGTGGACGAGCACCAGCTCGGGGCTCCCGGTCCTGCCGCCCCACACCAGGCTCGACACCTGGCGGCCGGGTGAGACCTCTACGTCCACGCGCCGCACGTCAGGGGGCCCGTCGTAGGGGAGTCCGTATTCAGCCGCATTCTCGTGGAACAGGCCGAACTCGTCGTACGGGATCAATTCCGGCACCCCAGCAGTGTCCCATACGCACGCCGGGCGGCCAGGCGGGCTAAGAATGCGGCGATGCCCGAAGGCCGCCGCCTCTCCGCCGTCGTCCTCGCCGCCGGCGAGGGCACGCGCATGCGGTCCGAGCGCCCCAAGCCGCTGCACTTGTTGTGTGGTCGACCCATGATCCTCCATGTGCTCGACGCCATGGCCGAGATCGACGTCCGCAGGGTCGTGGTCGTCGTCGGACACCGCGGCGAGTGGGTCACCAAGACGCTCGTGCAGCACGCGCCGCCCACCATGGAGATCGAGTTTGTCGAGCAGATAAAGCGTTCCGGCACGGGCGATGCGCTGGCCGTCGGACTGACCGGGCTGCCCGATGACGACGACGAGCTCGAGGACGTGGTCGTGCTCCCCGGGGACACCCCGCTTCTCCGTCCGCAGACGCTGGCGACACTGGTCCGCGCGCACAGGTCCGAGGACGCGGGCGCCACCCTGCTGACAGCCGTGGTGGAGAACCCCACCGGTTACGGGCGGGTTGTGCATGGCAAGGACGGGGAAGTGACCAGGGTCGTCGAGGAGGCCGACGCCACCGACGAGGAGCGGGTTATCGACGAGGTCAACACCTCGATCTACTGCTTCCGGCGCAGCATCCTGGCGCCGACGCTGCGCCGGCTCAGCCCGGCCAACGCGCAGGGCGAGTACTACCTGACCGATGCCGTCGCGGTGCTGCACAGCGCCGGCTACGCGGTGCGATCGCTCGTCCTACCCGACTCCATCGAGGCGGCAGGGGTCAACGACCGGGCCCAGCTCGCGGTGGCGGAGGCCGAGCTGCGAGACCGCATCAACGAACGCTGGATGCGGCGCGGCGTCACTATGTGGGACCCCGAGCGCACCTATGTCGACGCCGAAGCGCAGCTCGAGGCGGACGTCTCGCTGCTCCCGGGTGTGATCCTGCGGGGCGCGTGCCGCATCGGCGCGGGCTCCGAGATCGGGCCCAACAGCGTCCTCACCGAGACCACGGTGGGCCAGGCCGCCGTGGTCGAGGCCAGCGTGTGCACCAGGGCGGCGATCGGCGACGGGGCCCGGATCGGTGCCTACAGCGTGCTCGAGGCGGGAGCCGAAGTCGACGCGGGGACGGTGGTGGCGCCCCACTCGGTGCTGGCCGGTCCCGGGGGCTGAGGCTCTGAGGCGGAGGCCCGGCGCGCCGGGGAGCGGTAGCGTTGCACCGTGGAGCTGATCCCGCGTCGCCGCCTCGAGCTCGTCTCTGGACGCGCTCACCCCAGCCTGGCACACGACATCGCAGGCCACCTCGGCGTCGAGCTGGGCCAGGCGAACCTGCGCGAGTTCGCCAACGGTGAGATCTACTGCAAGTACGACATCTCCATCCGTGGCTGCGACGTCTTCATCATCCAGACGCATGCGAGCCCGGTGAACGACTCGCTGATGGAGCAGCTGATCATGATCGACGCGGCCAAGCGCGCGTCGGCCAAGCGCATCACCGCTGTCTGCCCCTACTACGGCTATTCGCGCCAGGACCGTAAGTCCACCGGCCGCGAGCCCATCACGGCCAAGCTCGTGGCCGACATGCTCTCGGCTGCCGGTGCCGACCGCGTGGTCTCCGTCGACCTGCACTCGGGGCAGATCCAGGGATTCTTCGACACTCCCTTCGACCACCTGGTGGCAGCCCCGGTGATGGAGGCGTACATGCGGGAGCACTTCGGTGACGACGTCGTCGTGGTGGCCCCAGACGCCGGCCGGGTGAAGGTGGCCGAGCGCTACAGCCAGCACCTTGGGTGCGACCTGGCCCTGATCCACAAGACCCGGCCCCGCGGGACCTACAACGAGGTGCAGGCCCGCCACGTGATCGGTGAGGTCGAGGGCCGGCACTGCGTGCTGATTGACGACATGATCGACACCGCCGGCACAATCTGTGCCGCCGCCGAATTGCTGGCGGAGGCCGGCGCGTCGGAGATCTGCGCCATGGCCACGCACGGCGTGCTGTCGGACCCCGCGGTGGACCGCTTGAAGGCGGCGCCGATCTCACGTGTCGTCGTGACCGACACGCTGCCGGTGGCCGAGGACCGCATGTTCGACAAGCTCGAGGTGCTCTCGGTGGCCAAGATCATCGCCGACGCCATCGATGCGGTGTTCGAAGACACGTCGGTCTCCGAGCTCTTTGGCGGCGACAACCTCGTCTAAGCGCGCTGGTCGGCCGACATGTCGGCCCACATCTGCTGCATGCCAGCGCGAAGTGAGCGCGGCCGGTAGTCGACGAGCGACTCCAAGACTGAGATGTCGAGCTGCACCCGCGGGAGATCGAAGTCCCGTGAGCCCTTCGTGGTGGTCTCGAGCGTCCGTCCGCTCACCTCGCTCGCGAGGAGCACGACTTCGCGCATCGATGTGGCGACGCCACTGCCGATGTTCACGACGGGAGGGCCGCCCGCCCTGACGAGCGCAGCGGCCGCGAGTGCGATGTCCTCGGCGTGGACGAAGTCGCGCGAGACATGGCCGTCCCCGTAAAGGACGAGCGGCTCGCCGCTGCGGCATCGCTCGAGCGCGGCGCCCACGATCCCTTGGCCCCGCGCGGTGGCTTGACCGGTTCCGTACGCGTTGCCGATCCGCAGGAGCCGGACATCGGCGTCGTGCATCGCTCCGTAGCGCAGCACGAACCTCTCCGCGGTGAGCCTTGTGATGCCGTACGCGCAGAGCGGGACCGTCGGCGCCGTCTCGGGGATCGGGAACGACGCCGCGTTCCCGTAGACCGTCCCGCCCGACGATAGGTACGAGACGGGAAGCCGGGGCCCTTGCGCGAGGACGCCCAGGACCTCCAGCAGGGGCTGGAGGGTCAGAGAAAGGTCGAGGTGGGGCTCCTGCTCGGCCTCGGGCGGGACCAGCGATCCGAGCGCGAACACGACGTGGTCCATCCCGACGACCGCTTCGGCCACCGTCTGGGTCACGCCGGCGTCGCCGACGACGACCTCCGCCCCCGCGGTCAGCAGTTGCGCCCGTCCGTGGGGCCGGCTCCGGGACAGCACACGGACGCGGTGGCCGTTCTCCTGCAGACGGTGGACCACGTGCGCCCCGATGAAGCCGGCGCCGAGGACCAGGACGGAGTCGGAGGCACGGCTCTGTGCCATGGAGGGGCGGCGCGCGGGCACGGCGGCATGTTACCGAGGGCTGCTCGGGAGCCGATTCTGCGGCGGGCAGGGCGCCGCCGCCGCGGTTGGTGCGTCCGCCCGGGGCGACTACGCTGGTGGGCCGTTCGCACCGCCCCGCTCCCGCGGCGCGTGCACACCGCTCTCGCCGTACCCGAGGAGATCCGTCATGGCCGAAGTCGTTCTTGCCGCTGAAACCGGGCGCCCCAGGGGCTCGCGCGCCGCGCGCCGCCTCCGGCGCGAAGGGAAGATCCCCGCCGTGATCTACGGGCACGGGACCGAGCCATTGCCGGTGGCCGTAGGGGCGCGGGAGCTGCGGGTCGCGCTGAACGGCGAGGCCGGGGCGAACCAGCTGTTGTCGCTCGAGACCGGGTCCGGGACGTTCCTGACGCTGGCCCGCGATATGCAGCGTCACCCGGTCGCCCAGACAGTGACCCACGTCGACTTCATCATCGTCCGGCGCGACGAGGTGATCAGCGCGGACGTGCCGATCACCCTCATCGGTGAGGCGATCGAGGTGCAGCACGGTGACGGTCTGGTCGAACAGCAGATGTTCACCCTCCCCATCAACGCGCTGCCGGGCGCCATCCCTTCCGCCCTCGAAGCAGACATCAGCGCGCTGACCATCGGCGGGCAGGTGCGCGTGTCCGACCTCGCCCTGCCGGCTGGCGTGACCACCGACGTCGACCCCGAGACCGCCGTCGCTATCGGCCAACCGCCGCGTGTCGTCGTGGAGGAAGAGGTTGCCGTCGAGGGCGAGGGCGAGGAAGGCGCGGCAGAGGAAGGCGCCGAGTCGGCCACCGAGGCACAGGCATCGGATTCCGCGACCGAAGAGGGCTAGGCCCTGCGTCGCCCCTTTGCCCGGTCGGAGCGCCGGGGGACCCCAGCTGACCTGCTGGTCGTCGGGCTGGGCAACCCTGGGGCCGAGTTCGCCGGGAGCCTCCACAACGCGGGCTCCGACGCGGTCGAGCTGTTGGCCCGGCGGCACGGGGCAACCCTGCGGGCGGAGAAGGGGGTGCAGGCGCGTGCAGCCACCACGACCATTGGCGGCCGCCGCGTTGCCCTCGCGGTGCCAACGACGTACATGAACGATTCCGGCGTCGCCGTGCGCTCGCTAGCCCGGCGTTTCGGCATCGACGACCCGGCGGCCGTCGTGATCGTGCACGACGAGCTGGACCTGCCTCCTGGCACGGTCCGTCTCAAGTCCGGCGGCGGGTTGGCCGGGCACAACGGCCTCCGTTCGATCGCGACGCACCTCCACTCGCAGAACTTCCTGCGTGTGCGCATCGGTGTGGGCAAGCCGCCGAGCGCAGCACAGGGTGCGTCGCACGTGCTGCGTCGCCCACCTCGGGCGGTACGGGCGCTCTTGGAGCAGGCGGTGGAGACGGCGGCAGACTCCGTCGAGCGCATCGCCGCGGATGGCATCGACGCTGCCATGTCGTGGTGCCACTCCCTGCCGACCTAGCCCCGATGTCCGCTCCGTCTGTTCCTGCGGCGCCTACGGTGGCCGGCAGCCTGTCCGCCCTCCCACGCCAGCTGCGGGCTGACCCGGTGCTCGGCGTGCTGATCGGCGCGGCGGATGCGACCGTTGCCGTGCCCGAATCCGCGCAGGCCGTTGCCGCCGCTGCCCTCGCGGCCTTCACCGAGCGGGCACCGCTGCTCGTCGTCACCCCGACGGGGCTCGACGCGGAGCGGCTGTCAGACGACCTGACGTGCCTGCTGGCGAACGTAGACGGGCCGGCCCCCGAGGACGACGTGGGCGCGCTGAACGGGGCGGTGACCGTTCTCCCCGCCTGGGAGACGCTGCCCTTCGAGCGGGTCAGCCCCGAAATCGAGACGATGGGCCGCCGGCTCGCCGTGATCCATGCCCTGACCGAGCGCGCCGCCGCCAGAGCGCTCCCGCGGGTCATCGTCAGCCCGGTGCGGGCACTCCTCCAACGGCTCGCGCCACTCGAGGCGGCCGCACCCATGATCATCGTCCGCGGTCAGCAAGTTGAGTCGGAGTCCCTCTTGCACGAGCTCGTCGCCCGCGGCTACCGGCGCGAGCACCAGGTCGAGCACCGCGGCGAGTTCGCCGTACGCGGCGGCATTGTCGACGTCTTCCCCTCGACCGCGGACGTGCCGGTGCGGATCGACCTGTGGGGTGACGAGGTGGACCGCCTCACGTCCTTCGCCGTGAGCGACCAGCGCTCCTCGCACGACATCGCGTCGGTCACGCTTTACGGGAGCCGAGAGCTGATGGCCGGCGCGGAACTCCGCGAAGCGGCGCGTCGGTTGTTAGCGCAGCGGGCCTGGGGCAGCTCGATCTGGGAGCGTCTGGAGCGGGGCGAGCAGTTCGACGGCATGGAGTCGTGGCTGCCCTTCCTCGACGGTGAGCCCCGCGTCCTGCCCGATTTGCTTCCCGCTGGCGCGCAGGTCGTGCTGGTCGAGCCGCGGCGCATCCGCGACCGGGCCGTGCAGCTCCTCGACGAGGAGGCGGCGCTGGCCGAGACGCTTGCCGCCACCTGGGGCGCCAAGGAGGGGGACGAGGATCCCTTCCCGCGCCTGCACGTGCCGTTCGACCGGCTCCTGCGCGAGAGCGATGCGGGGGTCATCTCGCTGCCCCCGGTACCCGACGGCCCGTCGACGGCCGCGTTGCGGGTCGGGCGCTTCGACCCCGTTGCCGGAGACCCGGCCCGTTTGGCCAGCGGGGTGACCCGACTGGTGAGCGAGGGCTACTCGGTGACGCTGTGTGCCGCCACGAGCTCGGGCGCGGCCCGCCTCTCGGGCCTCCTGGCCGAGCAGGGGGTACACGCCGCTGTGGTCGCCGCAGCTCCCGCGACGCCGGGTGTGGTGATCGTCACCGCGCCGTTGACGAACGGCTTCGTGCTCCCCGACGCCAAGGTCGCGGTGCTCTCCGAGACCGACGTGACCGGACGCCGGATGCCACACCGGCGCGCCCGACCGCGGGCACGCGCGGCGGACGGCTTCTTCGACGACCTCGAGGCGGGCAGCTTCGTGGTCCACCGTCAGCACGGCGTCGCCCGTTTCGACGGGGTGACGACGAGGACGATGGGTGGCACGACCCGCGACTATTTGATCCTCCAGTACCGGGGCTCGGATCGCCTGTACCTCCCGGTGGAGCAGATCGAGGCCATCACCCCGTACTCGGGCGGCGAGTCGCCGACGTTGTCGAGGATGGGCGGCGCAGACTGGCAACGGACGCGGGCCAAGGCGCGGGCGGCCGCGGGTGAGGTGGCCGCCGAACTGGTCCAGCTCTACCGGCGCCGCCTGGCCGTCGAGGGCCACGCCTTCGCGGCGGACACCCCCTGGCAGGGCGAGATGGAGGCTTCCTTCGGCTACGTCGAGACCGAGGACCAGCTCAAGGCCATCAGCGACGTCAAGGCCGACATGGAGGAGACGAGACCGATGGACCGCCTGGTCTGCGGCGACGTCGGGTTCGGCAAGACCGAGGTGGCGCTACGGGGGGTCTTCAAGGCGGTGCAGGACGGCAAGCAGGCGGCGGTGCTCGTCCCCACGACCCTGCTCGCGAGCCAGCACGCGCAGACCTTCGCGGAGCGTTATGCGCCCTACCCGTTGCGCGTCGAGCTGCTGAGCCGCTTCCTCTCGCCGGCGCAACAACGCGAGGTCGTTCAGGGCCTGGCCGACGGCAGCGTCGACGTCGTCATCGGGACGCACCGCCTGCTCGCGCAAGACGTGCAGTTCAAGCAGCTCGGCCTGCTGGTGGTGGACGAGGAGCAGCGCTTCGGGGTCACGCACAAGGAGGCCGTGAAGCGGATCGCGGAGGGGGTCGACGTGTTGACGCTGACCGCCAGTCCGATCCCTCGCACGTTGGAGATGGCGCTCACCGGCATCCGGGATCTGTCCATGGTCAACACGCCGCCGGCGGACCGGCGACCGATCCTCACCTACGTGGGCGAGCACGACACGGCGGCCGTCAGCGAGGCCCTCCGCCGCGAGCTCCTGCGCGAGGGGCAGGTCTTCTACGTGCACAACCGGGTGTCCGACATCGAGCGCGTGGCGCGCGACCTGCGCCACCTTGTGCCCGAGGCGCGCGTCGCCGTCGCCCACGGGCAGATGGACGAGGGCACCCTCGAGACGGTGGTGCTCGACTTCTGGGAGCAGCGCTACGACGTCCTGGTCTGCACGACGATCATCGAGTCGGGCATCGACATGCCGTCGGTGAACACGCTGATCGTCGACCGGGCCGACCTGCTCGGGCTGGGCCAGCTCCACCAGATACGCGGCCGGGTCGGCCGGGGTGGCCAGCGGGCGTACGCGTATCTGTTCCACCCGGCCGATCGCGTGCTCTCCGAACAGGCCTACGAGCGGTTGCGCACCATCGGCGAGCACACCGAACTGGGGTCGGGGTTCAAGATCGCGATGCGCGACCTCGAAATCCGGGGTGCGGGCAACCTCCTGGGCTCGGACCAGTCCGGCCACATCGCGGCCGTGGGCTACGACCTGTACGTGCAGTTGGTGGCCGAGGCGGTCGCCGAGGCTCGCGGCGAGCCGCGGCCCGAGCCGCCGTCGGTCTCCATCGACGTCCCCGGCGACGCGCACCTCCCCAAGGACTACGTGGCCGCCGAGGACGCGCGCCTCGAGGCGTACCGGCGCCTGGCCGCCGCTGCGACGCTCGACGACGTCGACGACGTCGGCGCGGAATGGGCCGACCGCTACGGGCCGTTGCCCGCGCCCGCCGAGGGGCTGCTCGCCCTGGGCCGTCTCCGCGCCAGCGCGCTGGCGCGCGGCATTGGCCAGGTAGCAATGAGCTCGGTCCGGCCCGGGGGAACCCGCCGTCCAGTGGTGCGGCTGTCGCCGGTCACCCTGCCCGCCAGCGCGCAGGTCCGGTTGCGCCGGCTTGTACCAGGGGCCACCTACCGGGACGAGCTGTCGCAACTGCTCGTACCCATACCCGAGGGCGCGTCGGCGGCCGACGGTGTGCGCCGGGTCATCGAAGAGCTCCTGCCCATCACGCAGGGTGATTCCTGATCCGAAGGGGGCAGCTTGTAGCATGCCCGGCGCGTGAAGTGGCTCCTCGTCCTCCTCGTGTTTCTCGGCGGCGGTGTCGCCTGGGCCGCGTTCGCCGTGCCCACGAACGCAGCGGTCGTCAACGGCAGCACCATCAGCCAGGCGTCGCTCAACTCCGACGTCCACGCCATCGCCGGGAGCGCGGAGTACCAGTGCTACCTGAACTCGCAGGACTACCTGTCGTCGAACGGCAGCGCCACCTCGGGTTTGCCGCCCGTCAGTGGCGCCGGCAAGGGCCAGAACGAAGGGGACAACCCGACTGCCACCAGCGCGTTCGTCGCCACCTACCTCGACACCGTGATCGGCCACGAGCTCGTCGGACAGCTCGCCGCCAAGCGCAACGTGACGGTCGACTCGGCCCAGCTGGCCGACGCGCGGGCCAGCCTGACCAGCCAGATCACCGGCGTGATGCAGCAGGTGGCCCAGACGGCGCAGGGCCAGAACCCGAAGTTCAGCTGTGGCGCGGTGAGCCCGCTCACGGGCCAGCAGGTGCTCGGGTCGCTGCCGTCGTGGTTCGTCGACGGGCAGGTGCAATTCGTCGCCACCGCGAGCGCGCTCCAGGAAGATCTGGCCGGCGTCGGCTCCTCCGAGGCGAATCTCCAGAGCTATTACGAGCGGCACCACGCACAGTTCGACACCGTGTGTTTCAACGCGGCCGAATACACGGACCAGGCCTCTGCCCAGGCGGCGCAGGCGGCGGTGAACTTCGGCACGCCGTTCAGCCAGGTGGCCAGCTCCGCCACGCAGAGCGGGACCATCCCGTGCACCGAACTGGTCGCCGTGGCGGGAGAGCTGGGCACGAGCATCTCGACGCTCGAAGGTGTCGCCGTGGGCAAGGCGTCGGCGCCCATCAACGTGAACGGCAACTACGTCGTGCTCGAGCTGTCCAAGCGGACCCCGACGCCCTACGCCACGGCGAAGCCGGTCGTGTCGCAGGCGGTGCAGGAAGTAGGCGCCCGGGCCACGCAAGCGGCGATCACCAACGCCGAACGCCGCGCGTCGGTGAGCGTGGACCCGCGCTACGGGACGTGGGTCCCGGTGAACGCGTCGGTGTTCACCCCGTTGACGCCTGAGCCCTCCTCGGTGCTCAACGCGTCGGCCAACGAGCCCACGGTCTCAACCTCCACGAGCCCGTTCAGCGGCTGAGCATGGCACGCCGCCCCCACGTCGTCGTGGTGGGCCTGGGACCCGCCGGAACTGATCTCGTCGGGCCTCGCGTCGCGGAACTGCTCCGCGATCCGGGGCGGACGTGGCTGCGCACGGCCCGCCACCCCGCGGCGGCGGCTCTCGAGGGCGCCCACACGTTCGACGACGTCTACGACTCGGCCGGCACCTTCGACGAGGTCTACGCGGACATCGTCGAGCAACTGGTGGCCGCGGCCGAGGCGACGTCGCCGGAGCCGGTCGTGTACGCCGTCCCCGGGTCGCCTCTGGTAGCGGAGCACACGGTCGAGCTCCTACGTGCCGACGCCCGGGTCGAGGTCACGGTCGTGCCGGCCCTCTCGTTCCTCGACCTGGCCTGGGCCGCGCTCGGTATCGACCCGCTCGCCGAAGGCGTCCGGCTCGTCGACGCGGCCGACTTCGCCGACGTCGCGGCCGCCGAACGCGGTCCGTTCCTGGTCGCGCAGTGCTGGTCGCGCCACCTGCTCTCCGAGGTGAAGCTCGCGTTCGGGGACGACGCCGCCGCGGCGCAACCGCGTCCGGTCCTGCTGCACCATCTGGGCCTCGACGACGAGATGGTGGCGGAGGTTGACTGGTGGGAGCTCGACCGGACCCTCGAGCCGGACCACCTGACTTCGTTGTACGTGCCGCGATTCGGCGACAGCGGGCGTCTCGGAGCCGGCGCAGAGGTCGCACGCCTGGTGGCGCTCATGGACACCCTGCGCGAGCAGTGCCCGTGGGACCGTGCCCAGGACCACGCGTCGCTGATGCCGCACCTCGTCGAGGAGTGCTACGAGGTTCTCGATGCGCTCTCCGCGTTGTCCGCGGCGCCCGCTTCCGACGCGCCGGCGGCCAACGTCCACCTCGAGGAAGAGCTGGGTGACCTCTTGTTCCAGATCGTCTTCCACGCGCGTCTGGGGGACGAGGACGGTTTCTTCGACATGGCGGGGGTGGCCCGCACTGTGCACGACAAGCTGGTGCACCGGCATCCCCACGTCTTCGGTGACGTGGAAGCCGACGACGCGGGCCAGGTCATGGCGAATTGGGAGGAGATCAAGCGGAGCGAGAAGGGGCGAGCGAGCGTCACCGAGGGGATCCCGGCTGCGCTGCCGGCGCTGGTGTACGCGAGCAAGCTCACCCGCAAGGCGCGCTCGGTGGGTGTCGAGCCGCACGAGCAGGACGCGAGCGAGGCCGCGTCCGACCTGTCGGCACTGGCGCGCCTCGCCGAGGAGTCGACACCGCATCCCGATGATCCACTGAGGCGCGACGAGCGCGTCGAGCGGCAGATCGGCGACCTGCTCTTCGCGATCGTGAACCTCGCACAGCGCGTCGGTGTCGACGCGGAACAGGCGCTGCGGGAACGCGCCCTCGTCCTGCGCGACGACATCCGGCGCGCCGAGGGCGTCCCCGATGGGCTGGAGGACAACCGCTAACCTGGTGATCCGGCGTCCCACCAGGGCGGACACCGAAGGAGTGACGCGGTGAGCACCATTGAGCACGTGATCGGGCGCGAGGTCCTCGACTCCCGCGGCAACCCGACCGTAGAGGCTGAAGTGCTCCTCGATTCCGGCGCGCGCGGGCGGGCGATCTCGCCCTCGGGCGCCTCCACCGGTATCCGTGAGGCGGTCGAGTTGCGTGACGGCGGGGACCGCTACAGCGGCAAGGGCGTCGAGCACGCGGTCGCGCACGTCAACGGCGAGATCGCCGCCGCCGTGGCCGGTTTGGACGCGCTGGACCAGCGGTCCGTCGACCACGCGCTCATCGACGTGGACGGGACGCCGGACAAGGGCAGGCTGGGGGCGAACGCGCTGTTGGCCGTGTCGCTCGCCAGCGCCAAGGCGGTCGCCGACGACCTCGAGATCCCCCTGTACCGCTCCATCGGCGGCGCCAACGCCCACGAACTCCCGGTGCCGATGCTCAACGTGTTGAACGGCGGCGCGCACGCCAAGAATTCCATCGACTTCCAGGAGTTCATGCTCATGCCGGTCGGCGCCGCCTCGTTCAACGAGGCGCTGCGCTGGGGAGCCGAGACGTACCACACGCTGCGCTCCGTGCTGGCGGACCGCGGGCTCTCGACCGCGGTCGGGGACGAGGGCGGGTTCGCCCCCGACCTGCCGAAGAACGAGGACGCCGTGAAGCTGCTGAT
>DATMMN010000101.1:0-13914 GCA_035569675.1 Acidimicrobiales bacterium
GTTCGTGGCCCGGCGAAACGGATGGTCCTTGAAAGCGAGGAGTGACGACTCGTTCTCGGACGCCACCAACCAGACGTCGCCGCCGTGGCCGCCGTCGCCGCCGTCGGGGCCGCCCCGGTCGACGTGCGCCTCGCGCCGCCACGACACCGCGCCGGCCCCGCCGTCGCCCGCGCGCGCGTGCAGCTGGGCCTGATCAACGAAGCCGGGCATGGGGAGAAAGATTACGAGCCGAGCAACCGAAGGGCGCGCTGAGCGACCTCCGCGCGGGCGCGGTCCTCGTCGATGTGCGTGCAGTGCCCCGCCTCGACCACGCACGAGCCGCCCACCCACACGTCGGTGACCAAGTAGCCCGCGCCCGCCCACACCAGGTGCCCGAGCAGCTCCGCGCCGGACACCGAAGGCGTGAAGCGCGGGTCGTTCGTGCGCAGCCGGATCACGTCGGCCGGCCGGCCCGGTTCGAGCGCGCCGACGGGCAGTCCGAGCGCTTCGCCGCCACCCCGGGTGGCCAGGCGCAGCGCCGTCGCCGTGGTGACCGCCCCCGGGTCGCGGGCCTTCGCCCGGGCGAAGAGGGCGGCGAGGCGCATCTCGTCCCACAGATCCAGGTCGTCGTTGGAGGCGGGGCCGTCGGTGCCCAGCCCGACCCGTACCCCGAGCTCGAGCATCGCCTGCAGCGGAGCGACGCCGGAGCCCAGCTTGCCATTGGACCCGGGGCAGTGCGCCACCCCCACACCGTTTCCGGCCAGCAGCCCGAGGTCGTCGTCGTCGAGCCACACTGCGTGCGCGGCCACCACGCGGCCGTCCAGCGCACCGACGTCGGCCAGCAAGGCCGGCGCGCTCATCCCGTAGCGCTCGAGCACGACGCCGCCTTCGGCCTCCGTCTCGGACAGGTGGATCTGGAGCAGCGCGTCGCGCCGCTTCGCCTCGGCTGCGATCTCGCGCAGGCCGTCGGGCGGCACGGTGTAGGCGGCGTGCGGGCCGAAGCCGAGGTGCAGCCGGCCCTCGCGCCCGTCCATGGTGTCGAACAGGCGGCAGGCCTCGTCCAGCATCTCGTCCCAGCGCTGGCCGGGCACGGCGGGCGTCCCGGGTACCTCGAAGATGCCTGGCGTGAAGACGCCCCGGATGCCGGCGGCGAGCAGGGCGTCGATGACGGCACCTGGATGCCGGTACTGCTCGCACGTCGTGGTGACGCCGTTGGTGAGCAGCTCGCCGGCGCCGAGCGTCATGCCCCAGTAGACGTCTTCGTCCTCGAGCCGCGCCTCGCGCGGCCACACCGACTCGCTCAGCCAGCGATCGAGCGGCAGCCCGTCGCCCGCGCTGCGCAGCAGGGTCATGGGCGAGTGCGCGTGGCAGTTCACGAGCCCGGGCATCAATACGCCGCCGAGCTCGCGGACCTCGGTGCCCGCCGCCGGCGGCACCTGCGCGGGGTCGCCCACCCACGAGATCAGCCCGTCGGTGACCTCGATCGCGCCGGGTGCGAGCACGGTGTTGTCGTCGTCGACGGTGAAGACGGAGTCGGCGACGAGCCGCAGGGTCACGGCGCGCCGACGAACAGGCGACCGGAGAGATCGGGCGAGACGCGCAGCTTCTCGTCGCCGCCTTCCACCGTCACCTCCACGGTGCCGTCCGTGTCGCGCCCCCCCACGAGCGCGACCGCACCGGGGATGAAGCCACCGTCGTCGAGCAGCGTCAGCGACCCCAGGTTCAGTTCGACCTCCTCGCTGATACGCAGGAGCCGCACCCGCTCCCCCACGGCGACTTCGGCCAGGGGCCGGGTCGCGACGGCGGGCGCAGCCGAGTGCGAGCCCGGGATCGGGTTCCCGTGCGGGCAGGTGGCGGGGTCGCCCAGCAGCTGGACCAGCCGCTCTTCGACGTCGTCGGAGATCACGTGTTCCCAACGCCCCGCCTCGCGGTGCACCTTGTGCCACTCGAGCCCGATCACGTCGACGAGCAGGCGCTCGGCCAGGCGGTGCTTGCGCACCACCTTCTCGGCGAGCGCCCGGCCGCTCTCGGTCAGCGACAGGCGCCGGCCCTCGCGCGTGACGTAGCCGTCCTCGATCAGCCGGTCCAACATCTCGGACACCGATGGGGCCGAGCGGCCCAGGCGCTCCGCGATGCGCGCCTGGATCACCGGAACGCCCTCCTCGGCCAGGCCCAACATCGTCTCGAGGTATTCCTCGACCGGGGGGTGGTACTCCTGGGGCGTGTGGCCGTGGGCGCCGCGCTCACCGTGCGCGGTGTCCGCGCCGTGCCCCGTGCGCTCAGCCATCGTGGCAGTGGTCGGCCGAGGGCGGCACGTCGAGCGCCGGGTTGCGGTCGAAGAAGCCGAACGGGACCAGGGTGAAACCGGTGTACTCGACGGGCATGACGGGCCAGTCCTCTGGCCGGGGGATGTGCGTGACCCCGAACGTGTGCCACAACACGATGTCGGTGTCGACGATCGGCCTGTCCTGAGCCGTCCACTGGGGCAGGCCGGCACCCCCGCGGTGCTGGTTGGGGTAGTCGCCCGCCGCCCGCCGCTCCTCGGGGTCGAACGGCGTGACCCACAGGTTGTGCAAGGCGAAGGCGGCCCGGCGCCCCACGCTCGAGTCCGGGTGGGCCAGCAGCGTCGGCGTCGACGCGGGCAACAGCTTGTACGCGGTGGGCTCACCGACGATGTTGCGAGCCGACCGGTTGGCGATGCGCCAGGTGCGACTGTGCGACGGGTCGACGTTCCGTCGCGCCACCGACTCGGTCTCGAGGAGCGTCGCAGTCGTGCCGAAGACGTTGCCCCACGGGTTCTCCGGCGTGCCCGGTTCGCCGGCGCCCGCCGCGTCGACCTCGAACACCGCATTGTCGGGACCGTCGACCTCGATGTCGAGCCGGACGTTGAAGAGATGTTGGTGATAGGGCGCAGCCAGACCCGGCGCCACCATCTTGGCGTGGTTGCCGGCGTCGCCGTTCGCCACCGCCATGGTCGACATGATCCCGGACAGCTTGACCTCGAGCTGGATCGTCCCGTCCAGGTAGAAATACCAATAGAACCCGTACTCGTAGTTTCCGACGGTGGCGATGGAGCTCACCACCAGTCGCCGCGACCGGCGCACCTCGGTGCGGCCCGAGACCATGTCGACGTGCTTCCACAGGATGCCGTAGTCCTCTTCGTGCATGCAGATTGCGTTGGCCCGCGTGTGCGGCTTGCCCTTCTCGTCGGCGAAGACGTCGTCGAGGTAGCGGATATCCCCCAGGCAGTCGCAGCCGAGCGTGAGCGAGTTCGCCATGCGGCCCAGACCCCACTCGCCTGCGTCGAACGCGCTCTTCCACGCGTGCATGGGGCCCGGGTGCCCGTACGGCACCACCATCTCGCTCACCGACGCCCGATAGAGAACCGGCCGGACGCGACCGCCGTCCTCGTAGCCGACCGTGTAGAGCACCAGCCCCTCGAGCGGGTCCATCCCGACGCGCAACGACCACTTCTGCCAGCGCACGAGGTTGCCGTCGACCTCAAAGCTCGGCCCCTCGGGCTGCGTGATCTCCAGCGGCTTGAGGTCGGTGCGCAGCGGCCCGTTGTCCTCGGGGTAGTAGCTGCCCGACTTGGGCGGGAAGGGCACGACCCCGAGGTCGACGACCTCGAGCACCTCGCCGCGGCCCATGTCGACGAACGCGAGCAGGCCCTCGAGCGGTCGCGCATACCCGTTGTCATCGGGGGACTCGCGGAGGTAGGCGAGGCAGCGGGTGATCCGCCGGCCCTCTTCGTGCGGCAGGCCGAACGTGCCGGCCGGCCACGGGTCGATCTGGACCATGGAGCGGTCGACGATCCCCCGGCGGTCGAGTGCGGCGTTCCACTCGGGGTGCTCGTGCAGGGCCGCCATGACGAGGATCGACTCCTCGATCTGCAGCGGCGGCCGCACGTCGCGCACTGCATCCCACCGGTCCACGACTCCCCGCGTCACCGACACGATGGCCTCGGTGACGTCGGCGACGGGACCCTGGAGCAGCACGACGCGAACCCGGCGGTCGACGTCCACCTTCTCGCCGCAGTCGAAGGCGCGCACCAGGTCTTTAGGGGGGTCGCACAGGCCCATATAGGCGAAGCGGAGCGAGTCGTTCGGCACGTCGGCGCGCCCGCTGGCGAGGATGACGTCGCGGGCCGCCCTTATCTCGTCGCCGGCGAGCGGGGCCAGGGGGTGCAGCACGGCAGGGACGTCGGTGGGGGGCATGCCCGTTCGATGTTACGCGGCCCGCACCATGTCACCCTCTACCATCTGGCCATGGACGACGCGGTCGAGCGGGCGGACCGCAGCGCCCGGGAGCTGGCCCGTCGGATCGGCGTGGACCATCACGACGTGCTGGTGGTGCTAGGCAGCGGCCTTGCCGGCGTCGCCGAGCTCCTCGGGGGCGAGGAGGACTGGGTGCCGCTCGACACGCTTCCCTTCTTCCCCACCTACACCGTGCCCGGACACCGCTCGCACGGCTGGTCGATGGAGTTGGCCGGGCGACGGCTCTTGGTGCTGGGCGGGCGCCGCCATCTCTACGAGGGTCTCGAACCGGCCGAGGCCGTCCACCCGCTGCGCACCGGCATCGCAGCCGGCTGTTCCACGGTGATCCTCACCGCGGCTGCGGGCGGCATCCGCGAGGACCTCGCCCCGGGGAACGTCATGGTGATCGCAGACCACATCAATCTGACCGGACGCAGCCCGCTGCAAGGGCCTGCTTTCGTCGACATGGTGGCCGCCTATTCGCCGGCGCTGCGCGCCACCGCCCTGGCGACGCCGGACCCGGCCGCGGCGGCGGCACTGGCCGCGCGGCCCGGTGTCTACGCACAGCTGGCTGGGCCCCAGTTCGAGACGCCAGCCGAGATCCGGATGCTCAAGACGATCGGCGCGGACGTCGTCGGCATGTCGGTGGCGCTCGAGACGATTGCGGCCCGCGCCGCGGGCGTCGACGTCCTGGGGTTGGCGCTCGTGACCAACCCGGCAGCCGGGGCCGACCCGCCGTTGAGCGATCTGGCCGCGATCGCGGCGGTAGGCGCGGCCGCCGCACCCGCCGTGGCCGCCATTGTCCGACACGTCGTAGGCTCGCTGCCATGAGCCAACTGGTGGAGCCCGCCGGAGTCGATCACGTTGCGATCAACGTCCCCGACGTACCGGGTGCAATCGAGTTCTACACCGAGACGATGGGGCTCGTGCAGAACCATACGCGGCCGGACTTCGGGTTTCCCGGCGCCTGGCTCGACACGGCCAACGGACAGCAGGTGCATCTGATCGAGGCGGAAGTCCCGAAGAACGTCGGCCAGCACTTCGCCCTCGTCTTCGACGACCTCGGTGCTGCAGTGACCGCGTTACGCGCGCGGGGCCTGCGGGTGAGCGACCCGATCCCGGTCGGGACGACGGGGCGCCAGCAGGCGTTCACAACCGATCCCTACGGGAACGGGATCGAGCTCCACTCTCGCCCGTCAGGCTGAGAATCGCCGGGCTTGACGCCCTCGCAAGGTGTCTCTTGCGGGCGGTCGCCGAGGAAGTTCAGCTGGCGAGGACGCTGACGTGCTTGCGGCCACGGCGCTCGCCGAACTTCACGACGCCGTCGGAAGTGGCGAAGAGGGTGTCGTCGCCGCCGATCTTCACGTTGGCACCCGGGTAGATCTTGGTCCCACGCTGGCGCACGATGATGGAGCCGGCCGTGACGGTGGTCCCGTCGAACTGCTTCACGCCGAGGCGCTGCGCGTTCGAGTCGCGGCCGTTGCGGGTGGACCCGCCTCCCTTGGTCTTGGACATCTCGAACTCCTCGGCTTCCCGGCTGCTCGGACTCGAACTACTTGGCCGTGATGGCCGTGATCTCCAGCGTGGCGTAGTGCTGGCGGTGGCCCCAGCGGCGACGCTGATTCGACTTGGACTTGTACGTCATGGCGTTGATCTTGGGGCCCTTCTCTTCCCCTACGACCTTGGCCTTGACCGCGGCCCCGGCCAACTGCTCCGGGGTGGCCAGGACGGTCGAGCCGTCGACAACCAGGACGGGCTCCAGCGACACCTCGGCGCCCACGGGCTCACCGAGGAGCTCCACGCGGACGCGTTGGCCCTCGGCCACGCGCTCCTGCTTCCCTCCGGACCTGATCACCGCATACATAAGCGACAAATCCTAGCGCATCAGCGGAGGACGGAATCGTCGAGGGTGACCCCCCGGCCCCCGCACACCGTGCACTCGGTGGACAGGGTCTCGAGCAGGCCCTCCGAGACCCGCTTGCGGGTCATCTCGACCAGTCCCAGCTCGGAGATGTCGAAGACCTGGGTCCGCGTCTTGTCCCGGGACAGCGCGTTACGCAGCGCCGCGGCCACCTTGTCGCGGTTCTCCCGGACCTCCATGTCGATGAAGTCGATCACGATGATGCCGCCGATGTCGCGCAGCCGGAGCTGGCGCGCCACCTCCTCGGCCGCCTCGAGGTTGTTGCGGAACACAGTCTCTTCGAGGTTCGTCTTGCCGACGTTCTTGCCGGTGTTGACGTCGATCACCGTCAGAGCCTCTGTTCGTTCGATGATCAGCGAGCCCCCCGAGGGCAACCACACCTTGCGGTCAAGCGCCTTGTGCAGCTGCTCGTGCACGTGGTAGCGCTCGAAGATGGGAAGGCCCTCCGCCTCGGTGTCGTAGTACTCGACGCGCTCGGCCAACTCCGGGCTCACCGCCGTCACGTAGTCGCGCACTTGTTCGTAGAGGACGCGGTCGTCGATCACCACGCCGCGGTACTCGGAGTTCAGCTCCTCGCGCAGGATGCGCACGGCCAGGTCGGGCTCGCGGTAGAGAAGGCCCGGCGTGTTCGATTTCTTCGCCTCCGCCTCGATGGCGTTCCACTGCTCGACGAGCGTCGTGACGTCGCGCTGGAGCTCCTCGGCCGACACGCCCTCGGCCGCTGTGCGCACGATCATCCCGTGCCCCGTGGGCTTCACCTCGTCGATCACTCGACGCAGCCGGCGCCGCTCGTTGTCCCCCAGGCGCTTGGAGATCCCGAACGCGCTCGAGTTCGGCACGAGGACGGCGAAGCGCCCAGGCAGCGACACCTCCTGGGTCAGCCGCGCCCCCTTGGCCCCGATCGGGTTCTTTGTCACCTGGCACAAGATCGTCTGCCCCGCCTTGAGCACGTCCTCGATCCGTGGCTGCTGCTGCGACGCGCCGCCCTCGATGTCCTCCTTGTCGTAGCGGACGTCGCCCCGGTACAGCACGGCGTTCTTGGGGATCCCGATGTCGACGAAGGCGGCCTCCATGCCGGGGAGCACGTTCTGCACGCGGCCCCGGTAGACGTTGCCGTCGATCTGGTTCGTGTCATCTGCCGCCCGGGACACGTAATGCTCGACGAGCGAGCGACCCTCGAGCATGGCGATCTGGGTCATGTGCGGCTGCACGTGCACGCACACCAGGTAGCGGCCCGTCTGGCGCGAGCGCCGGTCCCGCGCGGAACGACGCCGCCCCCGGCTGCGCTTGTCTCCCCCATCTGCTTCGTCGGTCCGCTCCTGTGCGGGCCCAGCAGCCTCAGCTACGTCGGTCCCGCCATCCTTGGGAGGAACGGGGTCTGGTCGTACCAGCGGGACGACCGGCGCGGCCGTCGCCGCGGGCCTCGCCGGCGGTACGGCGGGCGCGGGGCGCGTGTCGCCGATCTTGGGCTTGCGGGGCGCCGGGCGCAGCGGGGCCTGAGGGCTAGCGCCTTCTGCACCCTCCGGGGGTCGGCTCTCCGGTGGAGGTCCCGGCGGAGGGCCGCCACTCTCCGGGTTCCCGCTGAATTCGGTCTCTGTCATGAGGGGGGTCCCTCCTTGCGTCCTGTTGCGCTCCGTCCCCGGTCCCGGGCCTGCTCCAGGGGAGCGGCTCGAACCGTGCGCCGTCACGCTCGATCCATTGATGCGTTCGTCGGGCCCTTCCGAGCACCGCGTCGGTGCCCAAGGCCGTCACGAGGTCACCGGGCCGCACCCCAAGCGGGCGCGTGGCCAGTTCGGCCTGCAGGTGACCAGGAGAGCCGGTGGTCGACAGCGCCAGGATGGCGGGACGGACGTTGTCGTCGGTCGGACGACCCTTCCGCTCCCGCCGGACCATGAGGACAGGCGCAGCGAGCACCTTCTCCATCCGGTCCCCCATTTCCTCACTAGGCACGCTGAGTACCTCTAACTCCCAAGTGCACGATGCTACCTCCTGCTGGAGCGATCCCTCCGTCTCTGCGACGAACGCTGCCACCTGGACCTCGATGCCGTCTGGCAGCAAGGCACTGAGAGCCGCCGGCATCTGGGCAACCGGCGTCTCCCCGGGCAGGGCCGCTCCCAGGCGGACGTCGAGGTACTCGCCGTCGGACTCACAGCCCGTCGGCAGGGCGAGCCCGAAGCTGACCAGTGGGTGGGGCACGAAGCCCTGCGAATAAGCGACGGGCAGCCCGCTCCGGCGGAAAGCCCGCTCCCACATCCGCGCCACGTCGCGGTGGCTCGTGAAGCGGATTTTGCCCTCCTTGGAGAAGCGCAGGCGCAGCCGGCGCTTCTCCTCAGGAAGCACGGCTGACGAGCTGGACCGGGATGCGGTGGCCCTCGGCGAGGTCCTGGCCCGTGCCCTGGCTCCCGCCCGCCGGCGGCACAGCCGACGCCACGACGTGCTCGAGGCCGAACTCCGTGCAGGCGCCACAGTCGTAACACGGCGTCCATCGGCAATCCTCGACGGCAACGCTCGCGAGCGCGTCCTGCCAGTCGCCCCACAGAAAGTCGCGGTGCAGGCCGGCAGAAATGTGGTCCCACGGCAGCGCCTCGAACTCGCCCCGGTCGCGGTGACACACCTCGTCGAAGCTCAACCCCTCGGCGGCGAGCGCCTCCTCCCACAGCGCGAGGTCGAAGCGCTCGGACCACTCCTGGAACGTGCCCCCGGCGCGCCAGACCCGTTCGATCACGGCGCCCATCCGACGGTCGCCGCGGCTGGCCAGCCCCTCGGCCACCGAGGCGGGCGGGTCGTGCCAGCGGATGGTGAGCCCGCGGGCGCGCTTTGCTTCGGCCCGTAACAACGCCACCTTGCGCTCCAGCTCGGCCGCGGTATCCATCCCGAACCACTGGAAGGGCGTGTGCGGCTTGGGGACGAAGCCTCCGACGGAAGCCACCACTGTGACCGACTTCTGGTAGCGCCTCCCGATCTCGGCGCAGCGTGCGCCGAGCTCCGCGATGCCGAGCACGTCCTCGTCGCGCTCGGTCGGCAGCCCGATGAGGAAATAGAGCTTGACGCGGCGCCACCCCTGACTGAACGCCGCATCGACCGCGCCGTAGAGGTCCTCCTCGGTGATCAGCTTGTTGATCACCGTACGCATGCGCCAGGTGCCGCCCTCGGGCGCAAACGTAAGGCCGGTACGCCGAACCTTCTGGATCTCGGCGGCCGTCCCGACCGTGAACGCGTCCACCCGCAATGAGGGCAGACTGACCGAGACCCTGCCGTCGTGATCGGGGTCGTTGACGATGTCGCGCACGGTCTCCTCGATGCCAGAAAAGTCGGCGCTCGACAGCGACGTCAGCGCGACCTCGTCCTGACCGCTCCATTCGAGCCCGGACCGCACCATCTCGCGCACTTGGGCTGCGGGGCGCTCGCGCACCGGACGCGTGATCATGCCGGCCTGGCAGAACCGGCAGCCGCGTGTACAGCCGCGGAACACCTCGACATTGAGCCGGTCGTGCACGACTTCCGTCAGCGGGACGAGCGGCCGCCGCGGGTAGGGCCATTCCGCCAAGTCGCGCACGGTTCGCTTCCCCACCTCCGGCGGTACGGCGGCGTCGCGCGGCCGGGTGGCCACAAGACTTCCGTCCGCGTACTCGGGCTCGTAGAGCGCCGGGACGTACACGCCCTCCAACTGGGCCAGCGCGCGCAGCAGACCATCGCGGCCGCTTTCCCCCTTGGCCATCGACTTCTGCCAACCGACGATCACGTCGGTCATCTCCCCGACGACTTCCTCCCCATCGCCCAGTACGAACGCGTCGACGAAGTCGGCCAGCGGCTCCGGATTGAACGCGCAGTGACCACCCGCGACTACCAACGCGTCGTCAGCGCTGCGTTCGGCTGCGTGGATCGGCAACCCTGCCAAATCGATGAGGTTGACCACATTCGTGTACACCAACTCAGCCGAGAGGTTGAACGCCAACACGTCGAAGGCCTCCGCGGGCAGGTGTTGCTCGACACTGAAGAGAGGCACGCCGGCCGCCCGCATCGCGGCCTCCATGTCGACCCACGGCGCGTACGCCCGTTCGGCGACGGCATCATCGCGTTCGTTGAGAATCTCGTAGAGGATCTGCAATCCCTGGTTGGGGAGGCCGATCTCGTACGTGTCCGGGTAAAGAAGCAACCAGGCCACCCTGTCCGGCCCGTGCTCGGGATACTGCGAGCCCTGTTCACCCCCGATGTAGCGCGCCGGCTTGGCCACCTTCGACAGAAGTTGCTCGATCCGGGGCCAAAGGGTCTCCATCGACCCTCAACCGTAGAGGACCGTCAGGGCCCCGCCGTTGACGTGCTGGTCGTCGTGGAGGTCCCGCCCTTTCCGGCCGTCGTCGTGGTCGTCGGTGGCGTATTGCTCGGCGGGCTCGACGGTGTCGGCGTCTTGACCCCCGAGCTGATCTGGGGCTGGTTGGCCGCGATGTAGTCGAAGATGTTACGCACGAGCGGGGCCGCGGCTGACGCGCCGTATCCGCCCTGCCCGATCACCGCCAGAACCAGGTACTGCGGGTTCGGGTTCGGCCCGAACGCAACGAACCAGCTGTTGGGCTCCTGATTCGCCTGGTTCGACGCGGTGCCGGTCTTGCCCGCAAGGTTCCAGGAGGACGGGAACCCGACGAAGTCGCCGTACGCAGTGCCGTTCTGGTTCGAGATGACGCCTTCGAGCCCTTGGAGGATGGCGGAATAGTTCGTCGGCGAGATGGCCACGTGCCCAATCGCGTTGGGCTCGAACTTGTGGACGACCTTGCCCGTCATCGGGTTCACGATCTCAGATGCCACCTGAGGTGCATAGCGTGTACCGCCGTTTGCAAACGTGGCGTACGCGATCGCCTGTTCGATTGGCGTAAGCACGGTTGCGCCCTGGCCGAACGCCATCTCGATGTTGTCGCCGGTGTACCAAGTGGTGTTCGGGAACCCCTGAGGTGACGCTTGGTGCAGCTTCTGTCGGGTTGTCTGGCTGTCGATTCGACCCTGCGCCTCGCCCGGAAGGTCGATGCCAGTGATCATGCCCTCCCCGTACTGGGCACCCACGTTCTGGATCGCGTCCTGACCGAATTGCCCCTTGTCGTTATAGAAGAGATCGCCCAGGTTGTAAAAGAAGGCGTCGGACGACACGGTGAGCGCCCCGGAGATGTTGTAATCACCTGTGCCGTCGCCGGGGTTGTCATGGAGCACACAGCCCTGCGTGCTTTGGACGCCCGGAGCCGGACAGCCGGGGATCTTGAAGGAGCCGGTGTCGTTGTAGTACTGGCCGGGCGTCCAGATGCCGTCCTGGAGGGCAGCCGTCGCCGTGACGAGCTTGAATGTCGATCCGGGCGTGTACAGGCCCCCGATGGCGTAGTTGTTCTCGGCGCCGCTCGCCTGCAGCGCAGTGAAATTCGAGCTCGAAATCCCTCCGATCCATTGGTTGAGGTCATAGCTCGGGTACGAGGCGAGCGCGAGGACCTGCCCGTTCTGTGGGTTCAAGACGATGGCGGCACCGGTGGTCGCAGCCGGGTAGCGCTGGTCAATGCCGTCGAAGGTGTTGCGGTCAGTCAGGATCTGCTGCTGCAGTTCCTGCTCCACCCACTGCTGGAGGCCGGTGTCGACGTTGAGCACCACGGTGTCGCCGATCTGGGGTGCCGTGGTGCTCAGCGTCCCGACTACGTTCCCCTGGGCGTCCACCGACAGGGCCTGACGCCCGGCGACGCCGCGCAGATAGGGCTCGTACTGCGACTCGACCCCGGCGACACCAATTTGGCTTCCCTGGGTGTAGCCCTGGTTGGGATGCTTGGCAAGGTACGCCGAGGTGATGTCGCCGACGTAGCCAAGGATCTGGGTGCCGGTCGTCCCGCCCTGGGGGTAGGTCCGCTGGGCGACGGTCTCCGCGCTCACTCCCGGGTATTCCGACTGATGCGTCTGCAGGTACTGGACGGTAGACGCAGTGACCCCAAGTGCCACGGGAACGGGTTCGTACGGGCTGTACTGGTTGTTGGCGACAGATGCCTCCACTTGCGCGGGCGTCTGTCCGACCAGCGCCGCCACCTTGCCGACGATGGAAGGGTTCTGCACGACCTCTGCGCGCGACAGCAGGATCTCTTCCTGGGGGACGTTCGACACCAGCACCGTGTCGTTGCGGTCCACGATCTCGCCGCGGGGCGACGGGACGCTCACGACCCGCACCTCGTTGCGCGTCACCGCGGCCGCGTAGGTCTTACCCTCGACGACCTGGAGTGTCCACAGGCGCAACACCAGGACACCGAAAAGAATGAGCACCACCACCCCGACGATCCGGATGCGGACGTTCGGACGGGACTCCAACACGTCCTCTTCGGGCGAACCGACAATGGACGAGACGCTGACGCTCTTGCGCGGCCGCATGCGCGGCTGGTGCGCCCCGCTGCGCCACGACCTCGAGCGGCGTGGTCGCCGGGTTGTCGGCCTGGGGTGCAGCCGGTCGCCTCGGATGGGATGACGGAAGGACCGCTTCACCAGAGTCGGTTGTCGGCCTGGGCCGGGACGAGCGAGTGGCGATTGTTCTCTCCGGCCAGCGCCCATCGCATGAGCCGGCTCACCGGGAGCACGAACACGACGCTGGAGACACTGATCATCAAGAAGAGGGCCACGAAGTCGATCTGCACCATCTGTGGCTGGCCGAGGATTGCACCGAGCACGGCGAACAGCATGTCCGCTGCAACGCTGCCGGTGAGCGCGGCCACGGGCTTCAGCCATGTCGTCCGCGGGTCGATCGCCGCGGTCAGGGAGCCCACGGCGTACCCGAGCAGGCATCCGACCAGGGCGGACAGCCCGAAGGGCGTCGGGAGAACCAGGTCGAAGGCCAGACCCGCCCAGAAACCAACGATGCCCCCCGTCTCCGGGCCGTCAGCCAGGGCAGCCGTGATCGGCAACAACCAGAGCAGGTCGGGATGCACGCCCCCGATTCGCAGCGCCACCATCACCGTCTGCTGCACCATCAGGACGACGAAGATGACGAGCGCCACCCGCACGATTGAGCGCGCCGTCACGAATTGGGCACCCACTGGACGACGTCGACGTAGGCCAGCTGGCTGAGGTTGGCCGAGGGTTCGACGGTGATGGAAATCTGACTGGCCCCTGACGGCGTGTGGAAGCTCGACACGGTCGCGACCGGAATGCCGGGTGGGAACGCCGCGGCCTGCAGTCCGCTGGTATACAGGTGCTGGCCCCGGCGCAGCGGGGTTCCCGGAGCGACGAGGTCCGCTGTCAAATCGCTGCCGGGGCCCTGCCCGTCGACGATCGCTGTGTACTTGTTGCTGGGACCGAACACGACCCCGACCTTGGACTGACCGTCCGTGATGAGGCGCACGACGCTCGTGTGGTGGAACGACTGGATCACCTGTCCGACCAATCCGCCGGCGCCGACGACGGGGTAGCCCACGTCCACCCCGTCGGCGCGTCCTTTGTCGAGCGTGATGGTGGCGGTGAAGTTCGACGAGTACTGGTCCACCGTCTGGGCCGTCACCGTCGGCAACGAATTGAGGAAGGGCAGGTTCTCGAGTTGTGTCAACTGACGCAGCTGGTTTTGCTCGAAACCTTTCTCGGCCTCAGTGGCCTTCAGTTGGCCGATTTGTCTCTGCAGCTGCTGGTTCTCGGATTGGACGGCGCCGTAGTTGAACGCACCCGCGAAGAAATTGCCGATGGGGCTGACGATGTCCGTCACGCCCTGGCGCAGCGGCGCGTAGATGTCGTTCGCCACGGACTTGATACCCGAAGTCA
>DATMMN010000102.1:0-5159 GCA_035569675.1 Acidimicrobiales bacterium
GCCGGGACGGGCGACCACCCACCGCAAAGCGGTGCGGCGGACCCGTGCCCCTTCAGGAGGATCCAGATGAGTGACGACGGCGAGCAGCGAGAACCTGCGCCCGCTGCCGGCGCGCCCGACGATGCAACGCCTACGACCACGTCTCCCGCCGATGGGCAGGTGAGCGACACTCCCGCCCCTCCACAGGACCCGTCGGCGACGGAGGCGGCGCCGATCGACGTGGGCACACCGACCGGGAGCTACCCGCCTCCGTCTTGGCCACCTGCGGCTCCGACCGAGCCTCCGACCGCACCCGCGCCGCCGGTGGGCGCTGTCCCGGCAAGCCCGTTCACCTATCCCGCGCCGCCCGTGGACCCGACGCTGCCGGGCATGGCGCCACCGCCTCCGGGCGCCGGACCGAAGACGCCGGGACGCTTCCGCTCATGGCTCCCCGTCGCGCTGGTGGCAGCACTCATCGGTGGCGGGGTGGGCGCCGGTGTCACAGCGTTGGCCGACAACAACAGCAACGGGGACAGCACCGCCAACGCTGTGATCCACGAGGGCAGCGCAGTACCGGGCGCCGCTGTGCTCAGCGGCAACGTGACCATCCCGCAGCTCGTCGACAAGGTGATCCATGCCGTCGTCTCGATCGACGTCAAGTCGAACGGCAACGAGGACGAAGGCACCGGCATGATCATCACGTCGGACGGCGAAGTGATCACCAACAACCACGTGATCGAGCTCTACAGCCAAGGAGGCGGGACGGGCTCGATCACCGTCACCGAGTACGGTCAGACCAAACCTCTGCCCGCGACGTTGATCGGCTACGACCAGACCAAGGACGTGGCCCTGCTCAAGATCAACAACACCTCGAACCTTCCGACCGTCACGTTCGGCAACTCCGCCAAGGCCGTGGTCGGCGACTCGGTTGTCGCCATCGGCAACGCGCTCGGCCTTTCGGCCGGGACCCCGACCGTGACGCAGGGGATCGTGTCGGCCCTGGGCCGCACGGTGACCGCGGGCGGCATCGGCACCCAGACCGAGACGCTGCAAAACATGATTCAGACCGACGCGGCCATCAACTCGGGCAACTCCGGCGGACCCCTGATCGACACCGCCGGACAGGTGATCGGCATGAACACGGCGGTCGCCGGCACGTCCAGCGACGGCACGTCGTCACAGAACATCGGCTTCGCCATTCCGGTGGCCCAGGTCGAGTCGCTCCTGCCCGAGCTGCAAAAGGGCGGACAAACGGGGAACGCTGGGGGCTATCTCGGGGTGGACATCACGACGCTGACGCCCGCGCTGCGCCAGCAGTACGGCTTCACCCCCACGTCGGGGGCCGTGATCCTCACCGTCGTCGCCGGGTCGCCGGCAGCAAAGGCCGGCCTGGTGCAGGGCGACGTCATCGTGAACATCGACGGCACCGCGATCACGTCCTCGGAAGACCTGCAGAAGCTGGTGCAGGCCGACAAGCCGGGGAAGACGATCACGATCACCTACTACGTGGGCAACAGCAAGCGGACCACGACAGCGACCCTCGGGAACCAGAGCCAGGCCCAGCAGCAGCAGTCCGGCTCGGGTTCGGGATCCGGCTCGGGTTCCGGCTCCGGCGGGACGAGCCCATTCGGTGGGGGAGGGTTCCCCGGTTTCGGGAACTCCGGGACGTCCGGGGGGACGCCCTAACTACCAGGGCGGCGGCGCGCCGGGGATGTCGAAATTCCGATCCGGGTGGGCCGGGGGGAAGTTCATCTGCCCTCCGCGCGGCTGCCAGCCGCTGGCCTCGATGTCCTCGAGCACGTGGGCCATGTTGTAGGTGTCCTCCTCGTAGGAGAACTTGCCGTCGCCGGCATACACCAGCCGCGAATACGCCGACTGGCGGTACGGCGTCCCGTCGGGCTTGCTGCGCGGCAGGATCTGCGTCCATTTCACGACGACGTCGTTCCCTTCGATCGCAGTGAACTCGATCGGGAACTTCCAGTCCTCCATGCCCAACATGGAGTCGACGAGCCAGCGCGCGATCTTCTCCTTGCCCTCGACGCGACCCCAGGCGCCGTCGACGTAGACGGCGTCGTCGGTGTAGAAATCGGCGAGCGAGCCGAACGCGTTCGGTTCGAGCCCCTCATCAATGCGCCGACGGAGCTCGTGGTACCGCTCGATCGTGGCGCGGACCTCCTCGCGGGGAAATGCCATGTCGTTACTGTCCTCTCTCGGTTGCTCGGTGGTGGGGTAGTGGGGGGTCAGGCCTCGGCCGCCTGGTACGCACGCCGGGTCGCCTCCAGTTCGGCCAAGGCTTCCTTGCGGCCGGTGAAGCCCTGTACCTCGGTGGACTTCTCCGGCTCGAGGTCCTTGTAGATGCTGAAGAAGTGGGCGATCTCGTTGCGAAGGTGCAGCGGAACGTCCTCGATGTCGGTGGCCTCGTCCCACTGGGGATCGTGCTCGAGCACGGCGATCAACTTGGCGTCGACGCCCTTCTCGTCGCGCATGGAGAACATGCCCAGGATCCGCACGCGCACCATGCAGCCCGGGAAGGTCGGGTCCGCCACAAGCACGAGCACGTCGAGCGGGTCACCGTCGCCGGCAAGGGTGTCGGGCACGAAGCCGTAGTCCGCCGGATAGGTCGTGGCCGTGAAGAGGCGGCGGTCCAGGCGGATGATGTGCCGCTCATGGTCGTACTCGTACTTGTTGCGGCTACCCGTCGGGATCTCGATCACGACGTCGACTGCCTCGTCGGACCCGTTCACGTCGGCGACGGGGGCTCGCTGCGGGTGGCCGGCTCGATCGGGCTCATGATCCCCACGCCGTTGCCGTCGGGGTCGCCGACGACGGCGTAGCGGGCACCCCAGAAGGCGTCGAAGGGCTCCTGCTGCACCGGGATGCCCTCGGCCACGAGGGCCGCGACCAGGTCGTCGACTTCTTGGCGCGAGTCGACCTTGAAGCCGATGACGACGCCGGTGCCGCCGGGCCAACCGGCGTCCCACTTCCGGGCGAAAGATGTGCTGTGGAGGTCGACGTCGATGGCTGCGTGGTCGCCGTGCTCGGACCCCGCGAACTGCGTCGCCCAGACGGGGTCGGGTTCGTCACCGAAGTCCAGACCCAACCGGGTGTAGAAGGCGCGGCTGGCCTCGACGTCGTGCACGATGAGGTTCATCTGATCGAGGCGGACCGGGGCCATCGGCCCACCGTATCGCTCAGGATGCCGAAAAGTAGGCGTTGGAGGGCGTGTGCCGGGCGGACAGGGCTTCACCCACGAACGGACGGCCTTCCTTGCCGGCCCGCAGCGCACCAAGCGTGGCCTCTTTGTTGTTCTCGAACACCAGTCGTTCGTCTTCGGCTTGCGGATTCACCCACACGGCCGCGATCAACAGCAGCTCCGCGGCGTCGGCCGCGGCGACGATGCCCTCGGCCACCGCCTCCATGACCCCGACGGCGACTCCGGCGTGCGCGGCACCCCAGGTGAGCTCGGCATGGCGGTCGTTCTCCATGGTCGCCTTGTTGACGAACAGGGTGAAGGGGCGCACCGCCGTGCCCGGCGTCACGGTGGCGACGAAGGGGACATGGCCGGCCCGGGGCGTCGCCAGGGCCGTCGCCCACGCCGTCTCGACCGGCCCACCGGACTCGCCGAGCACCGTGTTCACGTGCGCGGCATTGGCGCCCTCGCCGACGAAGGACTCGCCGAACTGCGTCTTCACGCCGGTAGCGGCCAGGTCTGAGGCGGCGTGGCGAACGCCTCGGTGCGCCCGTAACGATCGGCGCGGAGGAGGTCGCTCCCCATGGTGCCGGGCTTCGTGTCGTAGGCGAGCAGGCCCACGTGGCGCCAACGGCTTCCCTCGATGGGGGAGACCCGGTGGAGGGAGTAGCGGCCCTCGAAGACGAGCAGTGTGCCCGGACGCATTGGGAGTATCTCCACGCGGGTGCGATCGCCCGACAAGACGGCCGCGACGTCGTCGTACCGCTCGTCCCGTGCGCTGCGGATGCGGGGCACGACCTCGAAATCGCCACCGTGCTCGGCCGACTGGACCGCCAGCGATACGACGAAGTCGGTCTGGTCGAAGTGCCACTGCAATTGGTCGCCCTCGCCCATGACCGCGAGGTTCAGTGCACCGAAGGGGTCGGCGTAACGATAGATGGAGCCGCGTTCGAGGACAGCCTCGATCAGGTCCTTCATGGGGTCCCATTCGTAGAGACGGCGAAGAGGCGAGTCGAGCGGTGTGATGTCGTAGGCGACGGCACTGACTGCGTAGTCGGCGAACTGCAGACGTGGGTGGTCGGGGGGCAACGAGAAATCAGGGAACTCAAGGTAGGCCGTGCCCTGGCCGCCGGAGGAGTGCGCCCGTGCCGCGAGCTCGTCGGCGTCACGCGCGAGGGAGGCGATGCCGGCGGGGGAGACGAAGCCTTCGAGCTCCGCGGCACCGCTGTCCGCGAGTTGTCGACGTGCCTTCGCTACGACGTGGCGGTAGGCCTCGGATTCCGGGTCCAGCAGTGGGAAGCGCTCGAGGTCGACCAGGTCGGCGGGACCGCTCGTGGACGCGTGCACCGTTTGGGCAAGCTACTACCGGGGCGGATGCGGGCGGCCGTGTAGCCGCGGCTACGGACCCTTCGCGCCGCCCCCGACGGGGATCCGGGCGTTTCCACCGCCAGGGAAGAAGGCCCCGCCACCCGGGAAGAACGAGTTGCCCCCGCCGCCCAGGAAGTTCCCGAGACCGTTCGAGTTGGTGTTCGACGAGGGCACCGCCTCGGCGTAGTCGACGAGCACGACGCTTTGCCCGGGTGACAGACCCGAGTCGACCTGGGTGTAGATGCCGCCGATCATCCCGACCTTGATGAACCTGCGCGTGAGCTCGCCCTTGGAGAGCTCCATGACGTACGAGCGGGTTCCCAGCGTCTGCACGGCCGAAGTGGGGACAGCCACCACGTCGGACACCGCACCCGTGGTGATCGTGACATCGGCCGTCGAGCCCGAGTACACGGTCGACGACGTGGCGGGGAGCGACACGATCACCGGATAGCTGTAGCCCGAGCTGGTCGACTGGACGGGGCCGACCTGCGAGACGGTGCCGTGGACGTTGCCGCTGACGCCATCGACCTCGACGATCGCCGACTGTCCGACCTTGACCGAGGGGATCTGCGAGCTGTCGAGCGTGGCCGCAACCTCGTAGGCGTTCGTGCCGAGGATGGTG
>DATMMN010000103.1:0-5870 GCA_035569675.1 Acidimicrobiales bacterium
TGTCTCACTGGACGACGAGGTCGCCGCATCGGTCGAGGAGGCGGCAAAGCAGGACGGGCTCTCCTTCAGCGCGTGGTTGTCGACCGCGGCCGAACGCCAGCTGCGCGTGCGCCAGGGCCTCCGAGGTGTGGCGGCCTGGGAGGGCGAGACGGGCTCGTTGAGCGCCGAGGAACTGGCCGCTGGCGAGGCGCTGCTCGCCCGGCTGCGCTCGGGGGTCTCAGGCGTGGCCTCGCGTGTCAGGCGTCGGTGAGCACGAAGCGCCGCGAGGGTCTGGTTTACGGGCTGGGTGCCCTCCACGCTGCCGCCAGGGGCGACCGCATGATGTGGGCGCTGCACCGCGCGGCGCTGGCCAACGGGATCGTGCCGCTGGTTCCCGCGGTGACGGTGGCCGAGGGGTACCGCACGGAAGCCCGCAACGACCGCATCGCCGAGTTGCTGGCCGGCACCGAGGTCGAGCCCTTCGCCGGGGACGCGGCCCGACGCTCCGGCGAGTTGGCCGCCCGCTGCGACACGGCGGACCTCAGCACCGTGGCCGTCGTCGAGCTGGCCGAGCGCCGCAACTGCGCCGTGGTGGCGCAGCGCCAGCCGGTGCTGCGCACGGCCTCGAACCTGCTCGGTTACGAGTTGGTCCTCTACACCGTCTGACGCCCTCCAGGCTGCGGGCGCGCACGGCCCGGCCCGTTCAGCGCTGACTCTGACCCTGTCCGAATCGCCGCAGCCGTCTGAGCGCGCCGCCGAGCGAACGCTCCACCGCGATGAGCTCGTGCGCCATGTCTTCGTCACCCCGGGCCAAGGCGCCCTCGGCCATGGCGGTCACGCGCTCGTGCAGTTCCTGGAGCGTGGAGGACAGAGAGGAGATCTCGGCGGCGGTCGACATGCCCCGATGATGGCGCATGTCGAGACCTTCCGTTCGGGCAGTCCACCCAGGGCACCCCGGTAGCCTTGTGGCCTCATGCCCCTTCGTGTGCTGGACCTCCGCGGCACGCCGCCGCCGTACGACGCCGCCTTGCCGCGTCCCGATGCACCCGGTGCCGACGTGCACGATGCGGTGGCCCGGATCCTGGCCGAGGTGCGCGCGGAGGGGGACGCAGCGGTCATCCGGAGCACGGCGGCGTTCGACGGGGTGGACGTCTCCGACGGCCTCCGGGTCACGCCCGCGGAGATCAAGGAGGCGGAGGAGCGGGTCGATCCCGGTCTCCGCGACGCCCTCGAAGTGGCCTTCGACCGGATCGTCGCGTACCACGCGCACGAGGGCACGCCCCCGGGTGAGCACGAACACGACGGGATCACCGTCAGCAACCTGACACGTCCCGTGCGGCGCGCGGGCATCTATGCCCCGGGGGGCCGAGCCCGCTATCCGTCGACCGTCCTCATGTGCGCCGCACCGGCCCGGGTCGCCGGTGTCGGCACGCTCGCCCTCTGCGTGCCCCCGGCGGCCGACGGCAAGGTCGACGACGCCACGCTGTGTGCCGCCATTGTTGCCAGCGTGGACGAGGTGTACCGGATCGGTGGCGCGCAGGCCATCGGCGCTCTGGCCTACGGCACGGAGAGCGTGCCCGCAGTCGACGTCGTGGCCGGGCCCGGCAATGCCTACGTGGCGGAGGCGAAGCGCCAGGTGTCCGGCGTCGTCGGTGTGGCTTCCGCGTTCGCAGGGCCTTCGGAGATCGTCGTCGTCGCCGGACCCGGCGCCACCCCCGGGTTCGCCGCCATCGACCTCGTCGTCCAGGCCGAGCACGGGCCGGACGGGCTGGCCTGGCTGGTGACCTGGGACCCCGCGCTGCTCGATGCCGTGTCCGCCGAGGTCGACCGCATCGTGGCCGCATCCCCGCGGCGCAGCGATCTCGAGGCGACGCTCGCCGGCGCCGGGATCGCGTGCCTCGTCGACGGCCCGACGGAGGCGCTCGCCGTGTCGAACACCGTGGCTCCCGAGCACCTCGAGCTGATGGTGCCCGAACGCGACGTCGCCGAGCTCCTGGACCAGGTGCAGAGCGCCGGCGCCGTCTTCGTCGGCGACTGGTCGCCGGCGAGTATGGGTGACTACATCGCCGGGCCGAATCACGTCCTTCCGACCAACCGCACGGCGCGCTTCGCGTCAGCGCTGCGCGCCGACGACTTCCGAAAGCACGTGCACGCCGTGCTCGTGTCCCCCGATGCCCTGCGCACCTTCGGGCCCAAGGTCGTCGTGCTGGCGGAGACGGAGGGGCTGCCCGCGCACGCCGAGTCCATACGCCGCCGCCTCGACGCGCTCGATTCCGACGGGGCGAAGGAGTCGCCGTGAGCGCGGTGCCACCCGTGCGGCCCGACCTGCAGCTGTCCGAGGGTTACCACTCGCCCCAGGTGCAGGCCGAGGTGCGCCTGAATACGAACGAATCGCCGTTTGCGCCGCCCGATGCGTGGCGAGCGGAGCTCCTGGCCGCCCTCGAGGAGGTCTCGTTCCACCGCTATCCCGACCGACCGGCCACGGAGTTGCGCCAGGCGGTCGCGGACCTGCACGGGGTCACCCTCGCCGAGGTCTTCTGCGCGAACGGCTCGAACGAGGTGCTGCAGAGCGTGCTGCTGGCCTTCGGTGGCCCGGGTCGACGCGCCCTCTTGTTCGAGCCGACCTATGCGCTGCACTCCCACATCGCCCGCATCACCGGCACCGAGGTGGTGGAGGGGTCGCGGGACGACGACTTCCTGATCGAACCGGGTGATGCGACGGCGCTGATCGAGGGGGAGCGCCCCGACCTGACGTTCCTCTGCTCGCCCAACAACCCCACCGGCCGCGCCGAGCCGCCCGAGACCGTGGCCGCGGTGACGTCCGCGGCGCCGGGCCTCGTGGTCGTGGACGAGGCGTACGGCCAGTTCTCTCCCTGGACGGCGTTGAGCCTGGCCGGACCCGCCAACCCGGGGCTCGTCGTGACGCGGACCTTCTCGAAGACCTGGGCGCTGGCCGGTGCGCGCCTCGGCTATCTCGTCGCGGACCCGGCTGTTGTCGACGCCTGCGAGGCGGTCGTCCTGCCGTACCACCTGTCCGCGCAGACCCAGGCGGCCGGGCTCCTGGCGCTCCGTCACGTGCCCGAGATGGAGGCTCGCGTGGCCCGCATCACGGAGGAGCGCGGCCGCGTGGCCGCCGCGCTCGGCGACCTGCCGGTCGACAGCTGGCCGTCCGACGCCAACTTCATCCTGTTCCGCCCCCGCGAGCGGGATGCCGACGACGTCTGGCGCTCGCTCCTCGCGCATTCGGTCCTGATCCGCAATTGCGCCAGCTGGGAGGGCCTGAAGGGGTGCCTGCGCGTCACCATCGGCACCGCCGAGGAGAATGAGCGCTTCCTGCACGCGCTGAAGGAGAGCCTGTGACCGCCGCAACCGGAGCACCCGCCACCCGCCAGGCCCGGCGCGACCGCGCCACGAAGGAGACGACCATCGCCGTGGCGCTGGACCTCGACGGCGCGGGCCGCGCCGAGGTCTCGACCGGGTTGCCCTTCTTCGATCACATGGTCGAGCAGTTGGGCAAGCACGCCTCCTTCGACCTCTCGGTCAAGGCGCAGGGCGACCTCCAGATCGACGCGCACCACACGGTCGAGGACGTGGGCATCGTGCTCGGCGGGTGCCTGGCCGAGGCGCTGGGGGACAAGGCCGGCGTCCGGCGCTTCGCGTCCATCCTGTTGCCGCTCGACGAGGCCCTCATCGAGGTGGCGCTCGACCTGTCGGGCCGTCCCTACCTCGCCTACGGACTCGACTTCGCGCCCGACACACCCGGGCTCGGCTCACCGCCTTTCGACCCGCAGCTGGCCGAGGAGTTCTGGCGAGCCTTCGCGACGGCGGCCAATCTGACGCTGCACATCCGGCGCCTCGAGGGGAAGAACACGCACCACATGCTGGAGGCGAGTTTCAAGGGCGTGGCGCGGTGCCTGCGCGACGCCGTGCGTGTCGAGGGAGGTGGCGTCCCCTCCACCAAGGGGAGCCTGTGACGGCAGCGCCGCGGATCGCCGTGCTCGACTACGGCATCGGCAACCTGCGCTCGGCCGAGAAAGCGCTGCAGCACGTCGGTGCGGCGGCTCGGCTCGTCACCGACCCCGTCGACGTCGCGGCCGCGGATGCGGTGGTGCTGCCGGGCGTGGGTGCGTTCGGCGCCTGCTCTCGCGCGCTGCGCGAGAGCGGGCTGGAGGGCCCGGCGCGCGCGGCGCTGGAGGCCGGGGTGCCCTTCTTCGGCGTGTGCGTCGGCTTTCAACTCCTCTACGAGGGGTCGGTCGAGTCGCCGGGCGCGGCGGGCCTCGGGGTGTTCGCCGGCGACGTCGCGGCCCTGCCGTCCGGGGTGAAGCACCCCCAGATGCAGTGGAACCAGCTGGAGGTGACCACGACGGAGGGCGGTTCGCCACCAGCGCTGCACGGGCTCGGCCCGCGCCCGTGGGTGTACTTCGTGCACTCGTTCGCGCCGCCGGTCGGCGAAGAGACCGTCGCGGTGTGCGACTACGGCGGACCGGTGGCGGCCTTGGTCACCCGCGGCACGTTGTGGGGCGCCCAGTTCCACCCGGAGAAGTCGGGCTCGACCGGCCTGCGCCTGTTGTCGAACTTCGTGGACCTGGCGGCGGCGGCCTGATGGACCTGCTCCCGGCGATCGATCTCCGCGGCGGCACCGCCGTCCGTCTGACCCAGGGTGACTTCGCGCGCGAGCAGCGCTACGGCGACCCGACGGAGCTCGCTGTGCGGTACATCGAGGGTGGGGCGCGCTGGATCCACGTCGTCGACCTCGAGGCGGCCCGGACGGGAGTGTCGCACGAGCGCGTTGCGCTGGGCGAGATCGTGGCTCTGGCCGCACGTTCGGCCGTGCAGGTACAGGCCGGGGGTGGGATCCGCAGCGACGAAGCCGCCGAAGAACTGCTCGAGTCGGGCGTGGCCCGCGTCGTGCTCGGGACAGCGGCGCTGGAGGATCCCGGTCTCGCCGGGCGTTGCGCGCGGCGATGGCACGGACGCGTGGCGGTCGGCCTCGACTACCGCATCGGCGAAGACGGTGTGGCCGAGGCGCAGGCGCAGGGATGGCTGGCCGGGTCCGGGTGGTCGGTCGTGGACCTGTTGGCGCTGTGGTCCGACGAGCCGCTCGGGGCGGTGGTCATCACCGAGGTCGAGCGGGACGGCACACTCGAAGGGCCGAACGTCGACGCTTTGGCCGCGCTCCTGCACCAGACGGCGCTCCCCCTGGTCGCCTCCGGGGGCGTCGGCACGACGCAGGACCTCTCCCGGCTGGCCCACCTGCAGGTGGACGGGCGCAGTCTGGCCGGCGCGATCGTCGGCAAGGCGTTGGTCGAAGGCCGGTTCAGCGTGGAAGAGGGGATCGCCGCGTGCGCAGCGTCCGTCTGATCCCCTGCCTCGACGTCACGGGCGGCCGCGTGGTCAAGGGCGTCCAATTCGTGGACCTCACCGACGAGGGCGATCCGGTGGAGCTCGCTGCGCGCTACGACGCCGAAGGTGCCGACGAGGTGACGTTCCTCGACATCACCGCGTCGTCCGACGGGCGCGACACGATGGTCTCGGTCGTCGCGCGCACGGCGGAGCAGGTGTTCATTCCGTTGACGGTGGGCGGCGGGGTCCGGGCGGCGGAGGACGCACGCCGCCTCCTCCGGGCCGGGGCGGACAAGGTCGGTGTCAACACCGCAGCGGTCGAGCGACCGGCGCTGGTGCGCGACATCGCGGACGAGTTCGGCGGCCAGTGCGCGGTGGTGGCGATCGACGCGCGGAAGCGGCAGGGGAGCGCTGGGTGGGAGGTCTACACACACGGCGGCCGGACGCCGACGGACCGTGACGCGGTGGCGTGGGCAGTGGAGTGCGCCGGGCACGGGGCGGGCGAGATCCTGCTGACCTCGATGGACCGTGACGGGACCAAGGACGGG
>DATMMN010000104.1:0-42277 GCA_035569675.1 Acidimicrobiales bacterium
CGACAGCCCGAACCGGGAGATGGAGGCCGGCACCGCCGCCGGCACCTCCGCCGACCCCAAGCGCTTCCGGGCCCTCGGCATCATCGCCCTCGCCCAGCTGATGGTGGTCCTCGACGCCTCCGTCGTGATCATCGCCCTGCCGTCCGCGCAGCGGGCCCTGCACATCTCGACGGCCAACCGCCAGTGGATGCTGACCGCGTACACGCTGGCCTTCGCCGGCCTGCTGCTGCTCGGCGGCCGCATTGCCGACTACTTCGGCCGCAAGCGCATGTTCATCGTGGGCCTCATCGGCTTCGCCGCCGCCTCGGCGCTCGGCGGGCTCGCCCAGAACGCCGCCATGCTGTTCAGCGCCCGGGCGCTGCAGGGCGCGTTCGCCGCGATCATGGCGCCCGCCGCACTGTCGCTGCTGACCGTTGCCTTCACCGAGCCCAAGGAGCGCGCCCGCGCCTTCGCCGTCTACGGCGGCATCTCGGGCGCCGGCGCCGCCGTCGGCCTCATCCTCGGCGGCGCGCTCACCCAGTACGCCTCGTGGCGCTGGACGCTGCTCATCAACGTGCCGTTCGCGATCTTTGCGGCGGTGGCCGCGACGCGGGTGGTCAGCGAGAGCCGCAGCCCGTCCAACCACGGCTACGACCTGCCGGGCGCGGCGACCGTCACGGGCGGCCTGCTCGCCCTCGTCTACGCCTTCACCAAGGCCGGCACCGACGGCTGGAGCTCGACCCCCGCGGTGTCGTTGTTCGCCGCCGCGGGAGTCCTGTTGGCGGCGTTCGTGGCGATCGAGCTGCGGGTCGAGCACCCGCTTCTCCCGATGCGTGTCGTGCTGCACCGCGACCGGGGCGGGTCCTTCCTTTCCTCGCTCCTCATCGGGACGGGCATGTTCGGCACCTTCCTGTCGCTCACGTACTACTTCCAGAACACGCTGCACTACTCGGCGCTCAAGAGCGGGTTCGCCTTCCTACCGTTCTCGCTCGGGATCATCACCGGTGCAACGCTGGCCAGCCGCTTCCTGCCCCGCATCGGGCCGCGGCTCGTCATGGGCGGCGGCCTCACGCTCGGGGCGGCCGGGCTGTTCCTGTTCAGCCAGCTCGACGCGGCGTCGACGTACGCGTCGATCGTGCTGCCGGCCGAGCTGATCGCCAGCCTGGGTATGGGCCTCGCGTTCGTGTCGCTCAGCAGCACCGCGCTGATCGGCGTACACCCCGAGGACGCGGGCGTCGCGAGCGCCTTGGTGAACTCGACCCAGCAGACGGGCGGGTCCATGGGGGCCGCGTTGATCAACACGATCGCCACAACGGCCACTGCGTCCTACATCGTGGCGCACGGGCACACGCCGGCCGCACTCGAGGCGGGCGCGATCCACGGTTACACCACTGCGTTCACGTTCAGCGGCGTGGTGCTGTCGGTGGCGGCCGTGACGGCCTTCGCCCTCATCCGCCGGGGCCGGGCCCAGGAGGAGACGGTCGGCGCGCTCGACGAGGAGGTCTACGTGGAGGACTCGGAGGCCGTGGCGCTCGCGGGCGCCGGCGTCTAGGGCCGCCTCGTGCTTCGCATCCTCGTTCTCCGCCCCACCTACTTCTCCCGCCCCTGCCAAGGGAGACCGCTCGGCCGCACCGGCGCCCTCAGCGCCGGTGCGGCTCTGAGTGGTCCCAGTCGGCCAGCAGCGTACGCAGCGCCGTCAACAGGATCAGCGGCTGGTCGAGCATGGCGTGGTGACCGGCCTCGGGGATCTCGATCACCGGGGTCACCCGGCCGAGCTTCTCGAACATGAAGTCGCCGATCTCCGGGGTGACGAGGCCGTATTCAGAGCGCAACAGCGCCAGGCGGCAGTCCACCTGGCTCAGGTAGGGCACCGCCAGCCCTCGCACACCGCGCGCGAACTGCTCGAAGATCCGGCGGTCGAACTTCCACTGCCAGCCGCCGTCGACCTCCCGCAGCGAATGGCGCGCCACGAAGTCGACGACGTAGTCGAGGTAGTGGTCCTGCGGGGGCACGGTGCGGAAGCGTGCCACCGCCGCCTCGACCGTGGGATAGGTCCGCGGCCTTCCGAAGGCGTCGTGCGCGCTGATCTCGGGGTCGGCCTCGGTGACCGGCGAGTCGCACACGATCACGCCGGCCAGGCCCTCTGGGTGCCGCGCCGCCGTCACGATCGTGATGAACCCGCCCATGGAGTGGCCGATGAGCACCGGCAGGCCGTCGATCCCGGCGTCGCCGGCCACGGCCATCACCTCGTCGGCCCACTGCTCGGGGTCGTAGGCGTCCCTGTGGCCGCTGTCGCCGTGGCCCGACAGGTCGATCGCCACGACGCGGAACGGCGCGGCGAACGCCGCGGCCACCGGCGTCCACCAGTGTGCCTGCGCGCCGCCGCCGTGCACGAAGACGAGGCCGCGCCGCCCCCGTTCCCCCCAGTGCAGGTAGTGCACCGGACAGCCGGCGACATCGACGGCGCCGTGGCCGTAGGGCGCCGACACGGCGCGGGCGAACCAGGCGGGCGCGTCAGGGAGGATCGGCGGTGCCGTCATCGCAAGGGGCAGCGACGGGGCCGTGCGGCGCCTACTCGCTGATGATCTCGATCGCGTACTCGGGGCAGTTGGCGATCGCCAGGCGGGCCTTGTCCTCGAGCTCGGCCGGGACGTCGTCGACGATCACGGTTGACTGGCCGTAGTCGTCGACCTCGAAGAGCTCGGGCGCGAGGCTGTAGCAGCGGGCGTGCCCCTGGCACTTGTCGGGATCGACGCGGATCTTCATGGGAATACCACCGGCAGGATACGGGGGCCGCGCACCTGCCCGCCCGCCCAGGTGATCTCCGCGTCCTCGGCGAGCGAGAACTCGGGGATGCGGGCGAGCCACTCCTCGAGCGCGACCTGCAACTCCATGCGCGCCAGGTTCGACCCCGCGCAGCGGTGGATGCCCGAGCCGAAGGCGACATGGCGGTTGTGGGCCCGGTCGAGCTGCACGACGTCGGGGTGCTCGAACGCCTCGGGGTCGCGGTTGGCCGCCGGGAAGTTCATGAGCACCTTGTCCCCCGCCTTCATGGGGCAACCGGCGTACTCGACGTCCTCGGTCACCTCGCGGGCCATCGTCACCGGCGCGTACGCCCGCAACAGCTCCTCGACCGCGGTCGGCATCAGCTCGGGCTCGGCCACCAGTCGCTTGCGATCCTCCTCGTGCGAGGCCAGGTGCCACAGCGACGAGCCGATGGCGCTCCACGTGGTGTCGACGCCGGCGATGAGCACGAGTGCCGCCATGCCTAGCACGATGCCGTCGTCGACCGGCTTGCCGTCCACCTCGGTGTGCAACAGCTCGCTGAGCAGGTCGTCGCCCGGCTTCTCCTTGCGCTGCGCCAGCTGGTCGACGAAGTAGTAGAGCAGCCCCTCCGCCCCGGCCTGACGGCGCTCCGCGTCGTCGGCGAACTCGAGCACGTCGCGCACCCAACCCGTGAAGGTGTCGGCCAGGTCGGTCGACACGCCGAGGATGCGGGCGATCACTCGGACCGGGATCTGCTGGGCGTAGTCGGCGGCCGCATCGGCGTGGCCCTTGTCGGCGAAGCCGTCGAGCAGCGATCCGCAGAGCTCGCGCGTCAACGGCACGTAGCTGTCCACCCGCTTGTGCGAGAACCAGGGCAGGAGCAGCCGGCGCGTCCACGTGTGCAGCGGCGGGTCCGCCGAGATGGGCGGCAGGCCGTACTCCAGGTTGGGGCCGTCGAAGTTCTCGTTGGGGTCCTCGTCCTCGTCGCCCGGGATCACCGCCACCTTGAGGGAGCTGAAGTGCTCGATATCGTGGGCGATCGCAGTGACGTCGTCGTAGCGCAACGGCATCCAGCTGCTCTTGCGCCGGTCGGTGTGCGGGATCGGGCAACTCTGGCGCAGCTGGTCCCAGATGGTGAAGGGGTCGGCCAGGTACCCCGGGTCCATGACGTCGAAGTCGGTCGCCCAGTCGCTGACCGGCGCGGTGTGTGTCATCGGCTGCCCCCTTGTGGTGCACGTGCGGCGGGTTGACGCCGTGTTCGGCACGTCGGCCCGCCGGGTTCAGACTACTGCCGGGTGCCGGAGTGGTCCCACCTGGCACGACAGTCGGCCTACGACGCGACCGGCTCTCCGCCCCGCACGACCTCGTACTGCCGGGACTCCTCGTCCGCCGGCACCCTGGCCCCGGGCGCGCCGTCGGGCTCCGGGCGGATCACCTCGGCGCCGTTCGGCGCGAACTGGACGATGTAGGCCTTGCGCACCGCCCCGGTGCGGTTGGGGCCGGTCGAGTGCGGGGTGAGCGACGAGAAGACCACGATGCTGCCGGCGGCCGCAGGCACGGGCACCGCCTCGGCGGGATCGCGCAGGCAGACGTATCCGATGTCGGAGTACTCGTGCGCGAGCGTGCCGAACCGATGCAGTCTCGGCACCACCCAGGGGCAGCCGTTCTCCTCGGTGGCGTCGGTCAGCGCCACCCAGCACGTCAGATACTGCTGTGGCTCGACGAACGCGTAGCCGTTGTCCTGGTGCCAGGGGAAGGGTGGCTCGGTGCCCGGTTTCTTGTACACCGCCTGGTCCCAGTAGAGCCGCACGTCGGGCCCGACGAGGTCGGCGCACAGGCCGGCGAGGAGCGCCGACGAGGTGAAGCGGCGCAGTCTCGGCGAGCGCACCACGAGGTGGGTCGTGAAGGTGATCTCGTCGGCGCGGGCGATGAAGAAGCGGCCGCCCTCCATCCCGCGCAGTGCCTCCTCCTGGCGGTGCTCGGCGGGGTCGATCTCCGCGAGGAGCTCGTCGATCTCGTCACGCGCCAGCGCGCCCTCGAGCACGAAATAGCCGAGCTCGTCGTACTGGCGCGCCTGCTCCGGTGTGACCACCCGGAAGGGGCCGGTGTGGTCGTCCCATTCGAATCCAGTGTTGAGCGCATGCAGCGGCGGGCCGTGCGGCCCGGCGGCGGCGCTCATCCACCCATCATTCCCCGGTGAAGCGCGGGGCGCGCCGCTCGGCGCTGGCCCGGACCCCTTCGGCGAAGTCTGCGGTCCCCTGGAGCCGGAGCTGTTCGGCGCACTCCTGATCCATGGCGGCCTTCGCCGACTCGACCAGGCCGAGCCGCAGTGTGGCCCGGATGGCACGCACCGCCAACGGCCCCGATCCCGCCAGCTCGCCCGCATATCCGAGGGCGTCGGTCATGAGGTCACCCTCGGCGTCGCCGACCAGGCGGTCGCACAGGCCGAGGGCGAACGCCTCTTCCCCGCCGATGCGCCGTCCCGTCAGCAGAAGGTCGGCGGCGGCTTGGCGGCCGACGACCGCTGGGAGCGTCACGGTCAGGGCGAAGCCGTGGTGGAAGCCGAGACGGGAGAAGTTCGCGCTGAAACGGCTGGCCGCCGTCGCCACCCGGAAGTCCGCCGAGAGCGCCAGGCCGAGGCCGCCACCGATCGCCGCGCCCTGCACGGCCGCCACGACGGGGAGTGGGGCTGCGAAGAGCCGGAGGGCCTGGCGGTAGAGCTCCGCAATGTCCTGTCCCGCATTGGAGGCGAAGTCGAGGCCGGCACAGAAGTGCTTCCCCTCTGCGCCCAGCACGATGGCGCGACACCAACCGGTTCGCTCCAGCTCGTCGTACGCGTCGGCCACCTCGCGCAGCAGAGCGGTGTCGAAGAAGTTGTTGGGCGGTCGGCGCAGCCACACCACACCCACGTGCTCGCCGTGCTGTTCGACGGCGACCGAGTCGCTCACGGCGCGGTTCGAGGGCCGCCGGCGCTCACAGCGGGATGTCCTCCAGGCTGCGCCAGTAGATCAGCGCATCCTCGCCGTCGACGGCCTTGGGGATCCGACCCACCTCGGTGAAGCCCAGGCGCTCGTACAGGGCGCGGACTGGGTTGGACTCGAAGACCAGGTTGAACTGCAGGGCGTCGTAGCCGAGCCGGCGGGCCTCGAGCATCGAGTGCTCGACCAGCGTCCGCCCGACGCCGGTGCCCCGGTACGCGGCGAGCACGAAGTAGCCCGCGTTGGCGATGTGGGCGGCGCGGCCGACGAAGTTGGGCTTGATGTAGTACGCCCCGGTGAGGTAGCTGCCGAACCTCGCGACCTGGACGGCCGACGAATGGTCGACCCAATAGTCGTCGAACTCCTCACGGGTGACGGGCGCCGACTGCGGGAACCCTTGGCCCGCGCCGACGATTCGGCTGAACGCCACGAACAGCTCGTCGTAGTCGTCCACGGTGGCCATCGTGATGTCGACCGGCACGACACCCACGGTAGCGGCGCGCGCGCCGCGATCCGGGGCACTCGGCGCGCCGATTTTGCCGATTTCCAGAGGCGTACCGAAGCGGACGGCGCAGCAGTCAGCGCGCGGCGAAGCCCGTCGTACCGATACCGGGACGCACGGCCTCGATCGGGTCGCGCAGATCGTCGATGTAGCCGAGCGCGTACGCCCCGCGGTCGTAGCCCATGAGGCGGAGCAGGTCGACCGGGAGGGTCTCGGCCACCTCACGGGGAACGGAGAGGTACTGGTTCTCCTCCTGGCGCAGCCACGCGACCGCGTAGGTGATGTTCAGCCCGATGCGGGTTGCAGCCGAGCGGTTGGGGCCGCCCCCGTGGTACACGCTGCCGGAATAGACGAGGACCGACCCGCGAGGCATCTCGGCGGGCTCGGTGTCTCCGGGGCCGAACGCACGGCCGTCGGCCAGCGTGTTGCTCCCGACGACGACCCGGGTTGCGCCGTTCTCCTCGGTGAAGTCGCTCAGCGCCCAGATCGTGTTGCACTGCACGTCGTAACCGACCGGGAACGGGAAGAAGTCGAAGGCCCACTGGTCGCGGTGGATGGGTTGCGCGGTCTCGCCAGGCCCGATGGCGATGGCCTGGGTGAGATGGAGCTGGATGTTGGTGGCGTGGCCCAGGAACGTCCGCGCTGCACCCAGCGCAAGCGGGTGCATGACGAGCTCCCGGGACGCGGCCGAGCGCGCGATGAGAGAACCGGTACGGCGGGTCAGGTTGCCGCTGAAGTCGTCCGGCCCCGTGGGCGTGGCGTCGAGGAAGGGGCGCAACTCCGCCTCGACCTGGTCCAGCAGCGCCGGCTCGGCGACGCTCTCGACGATCACCGCGCCGTCGCGGACCACGGCCGCCGCCACGTCGTCGGGGCCGGCCTCGTTGCTCAAGCGGGCAATGGGCACGCTCTCATCCTGGACAACGGCCGCCGGCACGGCAACTCCAGGCGGTGCCGCCCGGGCCACCCGCTAGAGGGCCTCCGACCCTTCGGACACCAGGCCGATCTCGGCCAGTTTGCGCAAGGTCTCACGGACGTCGTCGCGGATCACGGCGGCCCCGTCGGGATACGTCTCGGCGAGCTCCGCGACCATCTCGCCGACCGTGCGCGTTCCGTCACACAGATTCCACACCGCGCCCGCGCTGGAGTTGAGCAGGATCATCAATTGCCCCACGTCGTCGTAGACGGCGATGTTGTCGTCCAGTTCGACCCCCGAGGCACCCTCCCGGCGCACCGGTACCGAGTCCGCCTTCGGCCACGAAGCATCCACGCGCGCCATTCCTATACCCGGGCGCCCACGAGCCCGAGCACCAGCCCGCAGGCCGCGTCGAGATCAGAAAAGGCCAGGGCGTAACAGGCGCAGTGCGCCGTCAGCCGGCCCAACGCCTCCGACCCGACCGGGCCGTGCGGCAGGAGGTTGACGGCGTGCAGCGCCAGGGTGAAGAACGCCTCCGTCTCGCTCAGCCGCGCGAGCGCCGTCTCTGCGGACGGGTCGTAACGGGGGACGATGACGAAGCCGGGCTCGCACGCGCCGCCGACGCGCCGGCCTGTGCCGTCGCCGACAGGGACCAGCCACTCCCCGTCGCCATCTCCGTCGGGCACGGCCGGCGCCATGTCCGCGAGCACGCCGAAGCTGCCCGGCTTGACGGTTATCGGCTTGGGGTACGGCAACAAACGGCCCGGACCGGAGCCGGTCGCATCGAGCTCGAGCGCGACGAGCTCGTCGCTGAGATACCCGAGGCCCGCCCGCACCAACCCCGCCGTCAGCGTCGACTTGCCCGAACCCGACGCCGCCGGCACCAGGATCCCGACGCCCGACGCCTCCAACCCGCCGGAATGGAAGAGCAGATGCTGCCCGCTCAGCTCGGCGGCCAGGCGGTTGACGTCCCACACGAGCCAACCGACCGCGACGCCGGGCGGTAGTGCGGACTCCACCAGTTCCTCGTCGCGGAGGACATCCACGGCACCGGCCCTTCCGGGCGATGCCGTCAGCGTGTAGCGGTGGGGCGCGGGCTCGCCGACAGGGCCGGCGTCGACTGCGCCTTCATACGTAATCTCCGCGTCCGCGTCGCGCAACGACGACAGCAACGCAGAGATGTGGGCACCGAGGGCGGCGTCATCGCAGCAGACCGCGAAGCGATAGGACAGAGCCCTCAGGTTTGCGGTGCAGTGCGCCCAGTCGTGCACGTCCGGCACGGGCACGAACCTAGGTCGGGTCGACCGGGCTCCCCGCCTCGTGCGCCTCGGTCACAGCCTCGGTCGCCAGCTTCGGCGTCCTGCTGGCCCAGTGATGCATCGCCCAACCGCCGGCGATGAGCGCAGCACCGATCTCGGCGTCGCGCTGGATGTCGATGCCGGTGAACGCCAGCGTCGAGCCGGGCGACGTCGCCGGTGCCGCCGTGGACGCCAGCGTGCCCGGGCTCGAGCCACCGGAGGTAGAGGAGGGACTCGTCGTCGGGTTGCTCGTGCTTCCGCCCGTCGAACCGTGGTTCCCCGACATGGTCGCGCCCGCTGCCGGCTTAGCCGTCAGGATCTCGGGCACCACCCACGCCGCTGCGCCTGCACCGGCCACCGCCGACATCCGCCCGAGGGCTTGGCGCCTCGAAAATGTCCGACCGGGTCGGGCATCGCCTGGTGCAACCGGAGATGCGCCCACATCTCGCCTTGTCCCTTGCCTCTGCATTCGTCCAGCCGTCCTTTGGTGACCTTGAGGGAGACTGTACTTACCGTTCTCCCACCTAAACAGGTTTTTTGTGACTGAAGTTCGGCAGCCCCACATGCCTGCACCCGGCGCCCCTTGACCCCAGTGGTGGAGTAACGCCTCGCCACACCGTTTACTACCGCCCTGCACCTCTCTCGGTGAAATTGTGCACTGTTTGTGAACCCGAGTGTCACTTCCGGCCTCGCACTGCGCCTCCCACTCCAGGCACGGTTTCGGTGCCCAGCTCCTCGAGGAACCACCGCGGTGACACGAACGGCATGATGAGCAGGTGAGGCGTGCGCCGACGACTGCGGATCCGTCGATCGAGCCGACGGCGCGCCTGCTCTGGGAAGCCTGCCGCCCTGATACCGATCCAGCCTCGGTGCGGCGGGCCCTGGCCTCTGGCGCCGACGTCAGCCTCGCCGTCTCGGCCGCCGAAAACCACCGGATCAGCCCGCTGCTTTGGCGGGCGCTCGATGCAGCCGACGCCTTGGACGAGCTCGGCGCCGATCGGGCTCCGCTCAAGGGAACGGCGGACGCGTTCGCCATGGAGGCCCTCCTGTTGATCCCGCGGGCGATGCAGCTCGCCGTCGGCCCGCTGACGGCCGCCGAGCTCGAACCGGTCGTTTTCAAAGGCCCAGCGGTCGCCGCGCGCTATCCGCGGCCCGGCCTTCGCCCGATGGAGGACATCGACCTCCTCTTGCCCCGCGCCGACCACGCCCGCGCCCTGTCTGCGTTGGCCGCGGCGGGTTGGACGGTGGTGCGGGCAGCCGAAGGTGAGCAGTACGACACGGTGCTCACCCACCCCGAAGTGCCGTCGTTGTTCCTGGAACTGCATTTCGGGCTCGAGACAGCTTCACAGCGCGTCACTGCTCTCGACCCGGTCACGCTGTGGGCCCGTCGCCAACCCGCCGTCGTAGCGGGTGCGCCCACGTTCGTCCTGCCCCTGGAAGAAGAGCTCGTGGTGCTCGCCGCGCACGCTGGTAAGCCGCACCACGGCTTCGTCCGGCTCGTGTGGATCGCCGACATCGCCATGATCGTGCGCGCTGCCGAGAGCGACGGCAACCCGGTCGACTGGGAGCGCGTCCGCGCCGTCGCGGTGTCCACCCACTGCGTGACGGTCGTCGGCGCCGCCCTCGCCATGGCGAGGCGAGCCGGAGTCGATGCCCCGACCGGTCTGTTCCCCCTTCCGACCCGGGGCTGGAGGGGTGCGGCGATGCGCCAGCTGCTTTCCGAGAGTTGGCCGCTCACCCACCTCGAGCTGCCTGGCTATCAGCTCAACTACGCGCTGACCGACGACCGGATGCAGCGGCTCAAGATCCTTCTCGTCCTGCGCGGGTCGGGTTATGGCATCGGCGGGCGGGTACGACGGGTCGCTGCGTTGCCGCGGCGGGCGCTGTCGGGCGCGGGATCGTCCGACTGACGGACCGGCAACGCCGCCGCCTTATACGCCGGGAAACACTCGTCGCAGGAGGGCGAGCACCTCGCCGTTGGCGGGCACGGCCGGGCTGTGATCGACATCCAGACGGCCGTACACCAGCCGGCAAAAGGACTCAGCAGGCAGCTCCAAGTCGGGCGCCACGCCGCCGTCGCCCTCGAGCAACTGCGCAGCTTCGGGCGTGAGACGCACCGTGAAATGCCGGACGGGATCGTGCGTGCGGATCCGGACCTCGCGCTCGTCGCCCGTCGGTTTGGCGGCGAACCGACCGATCAGGCCCAGGTTGTCGATAATCACCACCGCGGCATCCGTCGGGAGGCCAGCCTCGCGGTCTCCCATGACCTCGATGTCCCATGTGTGCAACGCGTGCTCGTTCAGGCGCAGTGCTGCCGCCGTCTCGAAGTTCACCGACACCGGACCAAAGGGGAATTCGATGCGCTGCCTGTCCGCGTCGTCCACCGCGTCGAAGGCCTTGCCCAGGCGCTCGTCTTCGGCCAGCGCGTCATCCGCTTGCGCCTGAGGCGACTTGGCGTTCCATTCGTCCCACACCGGTTGCGCTACGTCGTCGGGAAGTGGCTCGCCAGAGAGCGCTGCCTCGAGTCGGCGTGCCATCAGCACGGCACCCGAGCCCAGATGGGACAAAACGTCGGCGATGCTCCAGTCTGCGTCGTAAGAGGGGCTTTCGAGCTGGTCGGCGTCAAGGCTGCGCACCAGCTCGCGCAGGTGCTGGACCGACTGGGCCAGGGGCGGCAGGGGGTTCTCCATGCCGGCGTTCTAGCGGGCCGGGCACCGGCCCCGAACACCAACGGACGGTAGTTAACTTGACAGTTAACTAACTCCTAGGTTAAATACCAGGAATGACAGCGCAGATGACCGAGGAAAGGCTCGATGCAGCGTTTGCCGCGCTCGCCGACCCCACACGGCGGGCCATCGTGAGCCGGCTCGCGCACGGCGACGCAACGGTGAGCGAACTGGCCGCCCCTTTCGCCATGTCACTGCCCGGCATCTCAAAGCACCTCAAGGTGCTCGAACGCAGTGGTTTGATCTCACGCGGGCGTGACGCCCAGTTCCGGCCGTGCCACCTCGAGGTCGGTGCGCTCGACCAGACGCTCGATTGGATCAGCACGCACCGTCAGATCTGGAACCAACGCTTCGACAAGTTGGACGCGCACCTGCGCGGCCTCCGAGCCGGCCCCAGTCGGCGCAAAGGGTCCGGATCGTGACAGCGCCCGAGAACGAACTCCGTTTTGCTCGGGTCTTCGATGCTCCGCGCGAGCTCGTCTTCGAGTGCATGATCGACCCGGATCAGCTCGCCCATTTCTGGGGTCCGGCTGGCACCAGTGCGCCACGCGAGCACATCTCTGTCGATGCACGGCCGGGCGGAGTCTTCTCGACCGTCATGGTCAACGACCGCGACGGCAGCGAGTACCCGACGCACGCGATCTACGACGAAGTGCGCCCGCCGGAACTTCTGTCGTGGACCGAGTCGCATTCCGGCATGAAGGTGATCACGCAATTCGTTGCCCTCGGGCCGGACCGAACCGAAATACGCATACGTCAGCGCTACGTCCCCGAGGCATTCATGTCTCCTCAGGCTCAGGCGGGGTTCTTGACGTCGCTCGACCGTTTGGCCGCTCATCTCGGAGGTCTCGCACCGGGATCGCCTCGAACCCGACCCGAAGAGGGTCCGTCAGAGTAGGAGCACCACATGACAACCGAAACCACCATGAAGGCGCAAGGCGACGTGGTCGCCAATGGCATTGCACAGGAATTCATCGCCCTGGCCGAGCTGTTGGAGGCGGCCGGGCCGCCGGTGTGGGAAGAGCCGTCGCTGTGCGAGGGATGGCGAACCAGGGAGGTCGTTGCCCACGTCACGATGCCAGTGCGTTATGAAGGCCCTGCCTTCATGGCAGAACTCGAGGCCGCGGGCGGCGATTTCACGCGGCTTTCGAACACGGTCGCGGCGCGCGACGGTGCCATGCCAACCGAGCGCCTCCTGGCCCACCTGCGCTCCGAGGTGCTGCACAGCTGGCGGCCACCGGGAGGCGGGGAGGACGGCGCCCTCACGCACTGCGTCGTGCATTGTCTCGACATCATCGAGGCCGGCGCGTTGTCCCGCCGCGTACCTGACGCGCGCATCTCACGGGTCCTCTCGGTTCTGGCTGACCCCTCGGCGCCCAACCTCTTCGGCACCGACCTGTCCGGTGTGGAACTGCGCGCCGACGACCTCGATTGGTCCTACGGGATGGGTACGCCGGTCGTAGGTCCCGCCCAGGCGCTCGTCCTCGTGGTCAGCGGCCGTCTGCTTCCGGCGGGACGCCTGCACGGGGACGCGGCCGCACGCTTCACGCAACGCTGAGCCGTTGCTCGCCCTTCGATCGTTCCTTCTGAGAAGGCGGGGTTTCCCGCCACGCGCGCCACGCTCGGTACCCGCCGGCGAGGTCGGCTACTCGTGTGAAACCCAGGGCACGCAACGACGCCGCGGCGAAACTCGAGGCGTAGCCCTCCGAGCACGCGACAACGACGGGCTGGCCGTAGCCGTCGACATCAGGAAGTGCGTACTCGCCCCATAGATCGAACCGCCATTCGAGGACGTTGCGTTCGACCACGATCGCATAGTCGAACTCGCCCTCCACGGCTCTTTGACGTTCGGGTCGGATATCGATCAAAAGCGCACCCGCTGCACGCCACCGTCCGAGATCCTCAGGGCTCACCCGGTCGATGTGTCGGCGCGCATCAGCCAGTAGTTGGTCGACGGATGTTGCTGTCACGGCGCCCCGAGCCGCAGAACGGGTGGGCTCTCAGTGAAGGACGCTTGCTCCATCGAAGGGACCCACCCGTTCTCGCGGGGCATCAGGCGATCACCAAAGCGGTCGTAGTAGGTCATGGAGGCAAGCGGCGGGCTGTACACGTGAAGGCTGAGCGCATGGACGACCGCCTCGTTCCGCACATCATGCACGTGCCCCGCACCGAAGGCCAGGGTGACGCCCGAGTGCACCTCTCTGCGAGCGAGGGTCACCTCGCCTCCCTCCTCCCGCCAGGGAATGGTCTCGACGAGGGACCCGTTGATGACATGGAGCGCGCCCCGCGAGCCACCGTGGTCGTGCAGTTCGGCGGCAGTCCCGCCTGGCCACGCAATGAGCCAAGCGTCGAAGTCACGGGTCTGGGCGATCAGCCGCCAGGACCGGTCGGGTACGCCCGCGGCGCCCGGCCAGTGCACGGCGGCGCCGAGGCGCAGTGCGATCGCAACAGGATCGACGTGCTGGCGACCGAAAGGAGGACGGCGCGTTCTTTGCATCCGAAGTACGGTAGTGACTAAATCCTACTAAGTCAATCGACTTTAAGGGATTTAGTCCTCAGTCGGTCGGGCAACTGCATCGCCCGGTGCAGAACGCAGTCGATACCAAGGAATTCATCTGTCGGTCACGAGTTGATCGGCGGCATTTCAAAGGAGGCCTCTACCGTCCAACGCGTTCACTCGATTTGGAGGTAGCGCATGTCCCGCTTCAACCCCCGGTCCGTAGCCGCCGTTTGGGTCTCCGGATTGGCAGCGCTCGCCGTTGCCGCTCTTCCTGTCGTCGCGCCCGCCGGTGGCGACCAGCCTTCACCCCAAGCCTCGCTCACGGCGTTCACGATCCTGTCGGGGATGACCCTCTCGCACACCTTCACGGTCAACGGGACGGGCACCACGGCAAGCGAGCCGCTGACCAAGCCCGACGACATCACCCACCTCGGCGGAATCATCTTCGTCGGATTTCAGAATGGCGTCGGCCCCCAGGGTCAACCGAGCGCTGACGGCAACACGGACGGCACGATCGTCGCCATGGGCACATTCGGCAAGGCACTGGCGCAGTGGGACGTCCAGGGCAAGATCGACGGGTTGACCGCTGACCCCGCGATCGGCGGGCTGATCGCCACGGTGAACGAAGACGCGAACAGCTCGCTCTACACGCTCACCCCCGGAGCCCACGGCGCCGTCAACGTCCAGCAGTACAAGTACAACGAGCCGCTGCCCCACAACGGCGGCACAGACGGCATATCGGTCCTCGGAAACGAGATCCTCATCAGCGCGTCGGCGCCGGGCACCACCGGTACGCTCGCCCCGCCGCAACCGACCTTTCCCGCCGTCTACTCGGTCACGCTCGATCCGACGACCTCGGTCGCCACGGTGTCGCCGGTCTTCTACGACGAGGACACGGCCACCACGGCCAACACCGGTCCACAGCACGGACAGAAGGTGGCGCTGGCGCTGACCGACCCGGACTCGAGCAGTGTCGTGCCCGGCGGCGCTCCTCGCTTCGCCCACGACTTCATGGTCACCAGCCAAGGTGACCAGCAGCAGATCTTCGTCGACAGAGGAAACCCGTCGAAGTCGCTTTCGGTGCTCTCGCTCTCGCAGGCCGTTGATGACACCGCGTGGGCAGTGGGTCCGGGGGTCATCTACGGCACCGATTCGACCAACGATGCGGTCGACGTGCTCGGGGGCAATTTCGGCGAGAACCCGATCGTGGCGGTGACGCCGTGCGGCTCCAACAGTGCGCCGTCCACGTGCCCGTCGCTGCCGGATTTCCCACCGAACTACGTGGGCTCGCTCAATCCCTGGACCGGCGCGATCACCCCGGTGCACGTCGGCGGGGCCGACTTCGTGCCCCAGGGTGGCCTCGAATTCGTGCCGTTCCCCCACAAGAGGTAGGCCACCCGGGACAGCCGGCTGATCCCCCTCACTGAGGACATCGAGGTCAGCCGGCTGATCCGTCGGACACGGCCGCCCTGACCGAGGCCGGTCACCACCGCGGAGCGAACTTTGTCGCATCCGCGCGGTTTCCATGCGCTCGTGTTGCGAAAGTTGTAACGTCCGACGCGATGCCGGGGGGCTGGTAGGCATGCGCAAACGCGATGCGCGCTCGGGACGAGCACCTGGCACCTCCGTGCCCGGGTAGGCCCAAGCGTGGGCCCAGTCCTCGAGGCCCCCCAAGATTCCGTGGTCGACGACGCCGGCGCGCCGGGAAACGGCCCCCTCCTCGAGGCGCGGGAGATCACCATCGGATTCGGGGGCGTGCTCGCGCTCGACGAGGTCTCGATGTCGATCGGCAGAGGCGAGGTCGTCGGGGTCATCGGCCCGAACGGTGCCGGCAAAACGACCCTCTTCAACGTGATTTGTGGCTTCGTGCACCCGAGTTCGGGGCGCATCGCTTACGACGGCCGCGACTTGCACCGGCACCACCCTCACGACCTCGCCAAGCTGGGCATCGCCCGCACGCTGCAGGGGGTGGGGCTGTGCGCGGGGTTGACGGTGCTCGAGAACGTCATGTTGGGCGCGCAACCGGTGCTGCGAAGCGACCCGGTTTCCGCGTTCCTCGGCCTGTGGCGTTCGAGCCGGGAGGAGCGCCAGACCGCGGCGCGGGCGATGGAGGTCCTCGGCGACCAGGGCATCGCGGCCTTCGCCGGGAGGCTGCCGCCGGCGCTGCCCTACGCAGTCCAGAAACAAACGGCATTGGCCCGCGCCCTGATGGCGGAGCCTCGCTTGTTGTTGCTCGACGAACCGGCCAGCGGGCTGTCCGAGGCAGAGATGGCCTCGCTCGGGTCGAGGATTCGGAGCCTCACCACGAGGATGTCGGTCCTCCTCGTGGAACACCACATGGACCTCGTCATGTCGGTGTGCGACCGCATCGTCGTCCTGAACTTCGGGCGAGTCATCGCCCAGGGCACTCCCGAGGCCATCCGCGCCAACCCCGAGGTCGCCACCGCCTACCTCGGTGACGTCGTCGTGGCGACGAGTGCGCCCGCTCCTCTCGGGGACAATGCTTGAGATCCGCGAGCTCTCCGTGTCGTTCGGGGCTGTGCAAGCGCTGCGCTCTGTGTCCTTCGACGCGGAAGCCGGAGCAATTACCGCTGTCCTCGGCGCGAACGGCGCCGGCAAGACAACGCTGCTGCGAACGATCTCCGGCCTGGTGAAGCCGGTGTCCGGAACCGTGTCATTCGATGGAGGTCCGCTCGTCGGTCGCACCGTGGAGTCGATCGCACGGCTGGGAGTGGCCCACGTGCCCGAAGGGCGCGGCGTGATCGAAGAGCTCACGGTAGAGGAGAACCTCCGCCTCGCCACGCTTTGGTGCTTGAAGCGGAACGAACGCCAGGCAGCGATCGAGGAGATCCTCGAGATGTTTCCGCGGCTGCGGAGCTTCCGACGCAGCCATGCGTCGACCCTCTCGGGAGGGGAGCGACAGATGCTGAGCCTCGGCCGCGCCCTCATCTCCAAGCCCCGGCTTCTGTTGCTCGACGAGCCGAGCTTGGGATTGGCGCCCCTCATCACGGCCCAATTGATGGCAATGCTCCACGAGCAGACCGACGGCAAGGACATCACGGTCGTCTTGGTCGAACAGAACGCGCGCAGCGCCCTCTCGGTCTCGCAGCACGCTGTCATCCTCAACCTCGGAGAAGTCGTCGTGTCCGACTCTGCCGCGAAGGTGTCGGCGGACGATGCCCTGCGCCATCACTACCTGGGTTTCTGATCGCGATGACCCTCTTCTTGGACTACACGCTCAACGGCCTCGCAAACGGGATGATCTACGCCGCGCTCGCACTCGCCCTCGTGCTGATCTTCCGGGCCACTCGCATCATCAACTTCGCGCAGGGCGCGGCGGGCATGCTGACGACGTTCATCGCCTTCAGCCTCATCTCCCGGGGATGGGGCTATTGGTGGGCCTTCGTCGCAGTGCTGCTGATCGGCTTCGCCATCGGCGCCGCCACACAGCTTGTCCTCATTCGACCCTTGGCTGGGAAGTCTGAACTGAACCCGGTCATCGTGACGATCGGCTTGCTGGTCGTGTTCGAAGGGCTCGCCGGCGCCATCTACGGCAACGCGAGCCGCGGGTTCCCGGCCGCCTTCTCCCAGCGCGGCCTGCGTTTTGGGAACACGACCGTGGCCTTCTCCCACTTCGACGTGTTCATCCTCGTCGCCGTCCTCGTGATGATGACCGCGATGCTCGTCCTGTTTCGCTTCACCGCGCTCGGGCTGCGCATGCGAGCCTCGGCCTTCTCCCAGGAGATCGCGCGGCTGCTCGGCGTGCGGGTGGGGCTTCTGTTCACGCTTGGGTGGGGACTCGCCGGGATCGCCGGATCGCTCGCCGGGCTGCTCGTCGCGCCCACCAGCGCTTTCGGCCCCTATTACATGAACCTGATCCTCGTATACGGGTTCACGGCCGCGGTGATCGGCGGGCTCGAGAGCCCGGTGGGCGCGCTGGTGGGTGGGCTGATCACGGGACTGTGCATCTCCTACGTGGGCGGGTACCTAGGTTCGGGACTCGAGCCACTCGGCGCGCTCGCCCTCCTGATGGTGGCGTTGATGGCGCGTCCGGAGGGGATCTTCGCCCGGCCGCCGGCAAGGCGGGTCTGAGATGGACGCGGCTGCCATGACCAAATACGTGCCCCGCCAGCCGATGATCCGCCATCTGCTCGTGGCCGTACTGGCGGGCGTCGTCCTCTGGTATCTGACGACCCAGCTCAGCACCTACAACGTGTACCAGGTGGGCGAGATCGCGTCGTACGTCGTGGTGCTCGGGGGGCTCAGCCTGCTGACGGGCGCCAACGGACAGATCTCGCTCGGCCATGGCGCCTTCATGGCCGTCGGCGCCTACACGCTCGGGCTGTTGATGACCCACACCGGGACCAATTTCATCCTCGAACTCGCCGCGGCGGCCGGGGTGGCGGCAGCGGCCGGCGTCGTCATCGGCCTGCCAGCCACCCGTCTGAAGGGGCCCTATCTGGCCGGAATGACGCTGCTGTTCGCTCTCGCGGTCCCGTCCATCGCCGACAAGTGGCCGGCGACGTTCGGTGGCGACCAGGGGCTCACGGTGAGCGCGCCCACCGCTCCAGGCTCGCTCGGTCAAGAGGAGTGGCTGACGTGGATTCAGATCCTGGGCGCGCTGATCGTGCTCGTCCTGCTGGCCAATCTGCTGTGGAGCCGCTACGGGCGTGCCTTCCGGGCGGTTCGTGACGACGAGATCGCGGCGTCTTTGGCGGGGATCCATGTGGCACGCACGAGGGTGCTGGCATTCGCCATCAGTGCGGCGTGCGCCGGGCTGGGCGGCGCACTGCTGGCGCTCTCGACCGGGGTCGTGAACACAGGTGCCTTCCCACTGACGCTCTCGATCCAGCTCTTGGCGGCGATGGTGCTCGGCGGCACCGGCACTTTGTTCGGGATGGTGTGGGGAGGGATCCTCCTCGTGTATATGCCGCAGTGGTCGACGTCGCTGTCGACGGATTTCAACCTCGGTAACGGGGCGAGCGCGTATCTCGCCACCATCATCTTCGGAGTGGTGCTCATCGTGGCGATGCTGGCGGCGCCCAACGGGATCCAGGGCGGGCTGCGGTGGCTGTGGGCGCATCGCCCGCGCCCGGGGCGCGGTGACCACGAAGTCCCGGCTCCGATCCCGGTGTCAGTAAGTGACTAGTTCAAGGCACAAACAAAGAAAGGTAGGAGTTATGCGACGACGAGCAAGGAGACTGACGGGTTGGGCCCTCTGGGCGCGAGCGCTCGTGGCGGGGTCGATGGGCTGCGCGTTGGGGGTGATGCTGGTGCCGGCGACGGCACAAGCGGCGAGCACGCCCGGCGTCACCTCGACCTCCATCACCATCGGCGCCACAGTGCCGCTGACCGGACCGGCCGCACCGGGCTACGACGAGATCGCGCCCGCGATGACCGCCACGTTCGCATGGGCCAACGCGCATGGGGGTGTGGATGGCCGGAAGATCAACTACACGTATCTCGACGACGGATACAACCCGGCGAACACCGCGACGCTCACGCGCCAGCTCGTCCTTCAGGACAACATCTTTGCGGACGTCGGATCGCTCGGGACACCCACCCAGTCGGCGGTGCAGTCCTTCTTGAACCAGCAGAAGGTGCCGCAGCTGTTCATCGAGTCGGGCTGCAACTGTTGGAACAACCCGAAGTACCCGTTGAGCCTGGGTTGGCAGCCGCCGTACACGATCGACGGCAAGATCCTCGGCGCCTACATCAAGTCCAACTTCGCCGGGAAGAAGATCGGCTACCTGTCCCAGGCCGACGAGTTCGGCCAGGACGTGGTCAAGGGCCTCGACATGGAGATCCCCGCCTCGTCGGTCGTCTCACGCCAGACCTATGACGTCGCCACGCTGGCCGGGCCGCTGTCGAACCAGATGGCAGCCCTGAAGGCGGCGGGCGCGCAGGTGGTGGTGCTCGCCACCATCCCGGCCGCTACCGCGCTCGCGATGCTGCCGGCCGCGGTCATCGGCTACTCGCCGCAGTACGTCGTCGACAGCGTCGGCGCGGACGCCCCGACGGTCGGACCGCTGCTCGCATCCTTCGCCCAGAAGGGTGGCGCCTCGGCCGGCCAAGTGGCCGCCGCCGGCGGGTTGCTCAACGGCGTCATCACGACGGCGTACTTCGCGCCCGAGTCCGACACGACGAACTCGTGGGTGCAGACGGAAAAGAAGATCCTCCAGACGTACGCGCCGTCGTTGTACGCGAAGGCGGGCCTCGACGGGAACGACCAGTACGGCGTGGCCCTGGCCTACACATTCATCCAGGCGCTGCAGAAGGCCGGCAAGAACCTGACGCGACAGAGCCTGATGAACGCGATCAACAGCCAGGGGCACAGCTTCATCACGCCGGGTTTCGTGCCACTCTCCTATTCGAGCTCGACGCACTTCGGCTTCGAAGGCGAGGAGGTCGTGAAGCTGGAGAGCTCGGCGCCGCCGGCGGTGACGCCGACTGGCAGCTGGATCGGCGGTGTGCCCGTCGGGCCGGTCGAGACGACCAGCCCTGGATCGGGTCCGATCAAGAAGTACACCGGCCCGACGTCGACGCCACCGAAGAGCCTGTCGTCGACGGCCTGACCTGCCCTGTCTGACCGGCGGCGGGGGTAACCCCGTCGCCGGTGGTGGCCGTCGCGGTCAAGCTCGGCGCAAACGGCGCACGAACACGACGACCGTCGCCACCAGTACGGCCGCAGCGAGCACCGTCAACAGCACTTCCCACGGAGCGAAGGGACCACCGTTCAGGTGGAAACTCTGATAACTCCCGAAGTTCAGGTGGCTGTAGCTCCCTGGCTTCAACTGGCCCGTGATCGGGTCGTAGTTCGGTCCGGTGTTCATCTTGCTTCAGGCTATTGCGGCCGACTGGGTGAGCACCACGGGAAGGACTCGCCCATCGTGCGATGGTGAGAGCGCTAGACGCACCAGCGTCGCGCCGCGAAAGCTCAGCCGAGCTGGTCCAGCCAGGCGGCCACGACCGCGGCGGCTTCTCCTTCGCTCTTGCGCAGCGAGTGGTCGCCGTCCACGAAGGCGAGGGTCACATCGCCGGGGATGGCCGCCGTCTCGCGCTTCAGCTCGTCCGGGGTGGCGAATGCATCGCGCCGGCCCGAGACGAAGAGACACGGGACCTTCAGGGCGGGGAAGTGCTCGGTGCGGAGCCGGTCGGGCTTGCCCGGCGGGTGGAGGGGATAGCTCACCAGTACGAGCGCGGCGGTCTCGAGGCCGTCGGCGACCGCCATTGAGCACATGCGCCCGCCGAAGGAACGCCCTCCCACTGCGATCTGGCGGAGCGGGACGCCGAGGCGCTCCGCCAGCCCGGACGCGGCGTCGCGTACGGTCGCGATGCACACGGCGGGCGGGTCGGTGCGACGCTTGCCCGCGGCCTGCCCGGGGAACTCGACGCGTTCGACCGCAATACCGAGGGGTGTCGCGGCCGTCTCGATGGCGACCAGACCGGAGTGGTCACGCCCAGCGCTCGCCCCGGGGGTGACGACGAGACCGGCGACGCGGGAGCGGCGGGGCATCACGACAGTCTGGCCCATCGCCCAACGGCGCGAGAGTGTCCGGGTGCCGCCTGCTGCCAACTCGACGGATTGGCGGACGCGCCTGGCGCGTGCGGTCGGACCGGTCGGCGCAGTGCGTCCGCTCGGCGGTCACGTATGGGTCGTCGAGTCTGGCGGACGAACGCTCGTGGCGAAGGCCGGGCCTGGCGCCCGTGACGAAGCGGACGGGCTGCGGCAATTGAGCGCCGTCAGTGGCGGTCCGCCGGTCCCCGAGATCGTCTTCGCGGACGACGAGCTCGTCGTCACGGTGGCGGTCGACGAGACGCCGCGTACGCCGGCGCACGAGGAGTCGTTCGGCCGCGCGCTGGCTGCGTTACACGCGACGCACCTCGGGCACTGGGGAGGTGGCTCCTCGTGGATCGGCGCCTGCAGGGTCGACGCCTCGCTGTGGTCCGACGGCGCGGCCTTCTACGGGGCCCGCCTCCTCGAGCTCGCCGCGCGCTGCGGACTGGAGCAGCCGGTCGGCCGCGTCGTCAGCCGACTGCCCGACCTGCTCCCCGGCGGCGGCCCCGCCTTGCTGCACGGAGACCTCTGGTGGGGCAACGTGCTGTTCGGCGCCGACGGCAGGGCCTGGCTCATCGACCCCTCGGTGCACGGGGGCCACCCCGAGGAAGACCTCGCGATGCTCGCCCTGTTCGGCACCGTCCCGGACCGCCTGCTCGAGGCCTACCAGGCGGTCGCCCCCCTGCAGCCCGGATGGCGGGAACGGGTCGCGCTCTTTCAGCTCTACCCCTTGCTCGTGCACGCCGTCCTCTTCGGCGAGGGTTACCGGACCCAGGCCGAGGGTGTGGCACGCAGGTTCGGCTGACCATCCGGCCGTCTTGACCCGGCGCGGCCGCAGCACGATCTAATTGCACCCATGGCCACCCCGATCGAGTTCTGGCTCTACCTGCCCCAGATGCGCCTCGGCATGCACGACATCGTCCAACGCGCCCAGACGGCCGAGATGGCCGGGTTCGCCGGCATGGCCGGCATGGACCATCTGGCCCCGCCCGGCGCCGAATCGTCGCCGATGTTCGATGCCATGGCCACCAACGCGTGGGTGGCGGCACACACACAGAATCTGCGAGTCGGTTCCCTCGTCCTGTGCGACTCGTTCCGCCACCCCGCCGTGCTCGCGCGCGAGGCCGTGACGATCGATCAAGCCTCGGGCGGGCGCTTCGAGCTCGGGATCGGCTGGGGCTCGGTGGCGTCCGAGTTCGAGACGTACGGCATCGGTTCGACCGAGCCCAAGATCCGCGTCGGCCGCCTCAAGGAGTCGCTCGAGATCATGACTGCGTTGTGGCGTGGCGAGACCCTCGACTACGAGGGGGAGCACTTCACCCTTCGGGGCGCGCAGCAGCAACCCGTACCGGTCGGGACGATCCCCATCCTCATCGGGGGCGGCGGCCGCAGGACCATGGAGCTCGTCGCCACGTACGCGGACTGGTGGAACGTCCATGTCAGCATCCTCGACCGCTTCGACGAGATGCGCGAGCGAGCAGGCGACGCCCACTGCTCGCTCCAGGTGCAGGTCGCTTTCGTCCACCCGCACAGCGATCGCGCCGAGGTCGACGCCACCGCGCGCCGGCGCTTCTGGGGTAACCACGTCCTCGGGACGGCGCCCGAACTCGTCGACTACTTCGGCGGACTGGCCGAGCGGGGCGTCGAACGGGTCTACGCCTGGTTCACTGACTTCGCGCCGGGTGAGACGCTGCGCGAGTTCGGCCAGCAGGTGATCGCCCCGCTACGGGGCGCCGCTTCGTAGAGCTCAGGCCGCGGGTGTGAACTCGAGGTTGAGACGCATGAGCCCGCGCAAGATGTACGTGGGCACGTAGTCGTAGCGGCGCGCCCCCGCCGGCCCGTGCGCCGACTCGGAGATCCGGATATCGCCCATGCGCTCGAGCAACTTGGCGATGCTGATACGCGTCTCGGCCCGTGCCAGCGGACCACCGGGGCACGCGTGTGGCCCACGCCCGAACGCCAGGTGCTCCTTGGCATTCGAACGGTCCATGCGGAACTCGTTGGGCTCGTCGAAACGACGCGGGTCGCGCCCGGCCGCGCCGTTGAGCACCATCACCGTCGTCCCGGCCGGGATGTCGACACCGGCGACGTTGACGGCAGTGCGCGAGAGCCGGAAGTCACCCTTGACCGGGCTCTCGAAGCGCAGGCACTCCTCCACGAACCCGGGGATGAGCTCGGGGTCGTCGCGCAGGCGGTCTTGGATGTCCTTGCGCTCGCCGATGGTCTGCAACGCCGTGCCGAGCAAGCGCACGGTCGTCTCCTGACCGGCCGAGAAGAGGTTGGCGGCGACACGCACGACGTCAATCACCTCGGGCATCGAGCCGTCGGGGAAGGTGGCAGTCGCGAGACCGGTCAGCACGTCCTGGCGCGGCTCACGCCGGCGATCCTCGACGTAGGCGGTGAGCCGCTCATAGAGGAACTCGAGCGGCGAATGGGTGAGTGAACCCTTGCCGGTGCTCCCGAGGCCCTGCGTGTCCTTGCGGTGGCCACCCTGGAGCTCGTGGCGGAACCACTCGTGGTCCGCTTCGGGGACTCCGAGCAGGTCGGCGATGACGTAGAGGGTGAACGGACCGGCGAAGTCGCGGATGAACTCGCACTCGCCGCGCTCGATGAACTCGTCGATCTGGCGGTCGGCGTGCCGCCACATGAAGTCCTCGTTCTCGCGCAGCCGCTTCGGCGTGATGAGCCGCATCAACAAGCCGCGGTGCGCCTTGTGCGTGGGATTGTCCATGACCGTGATCTGGTCGCTGAAGGGCAGCTCATAGCGGTGCTTGTCGATGAGGTCGCTGACGTCGTCGCCCTCGAGCGGCACAGGGAACCCGGGGAACGGGCCCGTCACGGCGTTGCAGGACGAGAAGGTGGCGGTGTTCGTGTAGACCGAGACCGCCTCCTCGTACCCGGTCACCATGACGACGTCGTGGTTCGCCTCCTGCTGGACCGGGCACTTCTGGCGCAGGTGGTCGAAGTAGGGGTACGGGTCGACGACCAGCTCGTTGCCCCGGAAGAAATCGATGTCGTCGAACTCCCCCATCAAGCGCTCCTTCACGCGTGCCGCCTCGTCCGCAGTGCGGGTGAGAATGTCGTTCTTCGCATCGGAGAGTACCACTTTGTACCGCTCGTTCCGAGGCCGGGCGCACCGTCGGACGGCGACTTCGGCCCGGCCGCCGGAATCGGTCCCGGCGGGTGGATCCGGTCGGCCTCCCGGAGGGTGGTCCCCGCATCGGCCCAGGTAGGGACCCGAGAACGGCAATTTCACGGCTCGCCTAACATCGGTCCCACCATGTCAGGGGAGGAAGTCGGGATGAGGACGGTTGTCGTCGGAGCGTCGAGTGGGCTCGGCCGCTGCATCGGGGTTGGCCTGACCAAGCGAGGGGCGCAAACGGCGCTGCTGGCGCGTCGGCTGGAGCGGCTCGAAGCGGCCGCGAAGGAGGCCGGCCCGGGCACCGTGGCGATCGCCTGCGACGTCACGGACACCGCGTCGTGCCGCTCGGCCATCGACGAGGCGGCCGAGAAGCTCGGCGGGATCGACGCGCTCGTCTACACGCCGGCGATCGGCCCACTCGCCGCACTGGCCGACATGGACGCCGAGACGTGGCGGCAGGTCTTCGACACCAACGTCATCGGCGCCGCGCTCGTGACCCAGGCGGCGCTCCCCCATCTCGAAGCGACCAACGGCGTCGCCCTCTACCTCTCCTCGGTGAGCGCGTCCCTCACGCCACCGTGGCCCGGCCTCGGCGCGTACGCCGTGAGCAAGGCGGCGCTCGACAAGCTCGTCGAGGCCTTCCGGGCCGAGCATCCCGCTGTCGGCTTCACACGCGTCATCGTCGGCGACTGCGCCGGCGGTGAGGGCGATTCGATGACGGGCTTCGCCAACGACTGGGACATGGACCGCGCCATCGAGTTCGGGACGGTGTGGGCCGAGCGCAAGTACCTGAGCGACAGCCTCATCGAGGTGGAGGAGCTCGTGACCGTGGTCGACTCGCTCATCCGGCACGGCGACAGCCTGAGCCTGCACTCGGTCACCGTGGCGCCGCGCACCGTGCCGGGCGCGGCGCCGTCGCCCGGGCTCGACATGGCGCAGGGATCCTGACCGGGGCCACGCTGCCGTCATGAGGGTACAGCGCTACCCGTATCGAGCGAGGGCCTGGTGGGATGGCGCCCTGGTCGCCGAGTCCGACGCCTGCTTGTTGTTGGAGCTCGAAGGCGAGCCGTCGCTGCTGTACTTCCCCCGGAGCGACATCGACCTCTCGGCTCTCCGTCCCGATACGGGCACGGAGCCCGGTCCCGAAGGCGGCGCCGGCGAAGCATGGGGCACCGGTTCGGACGGCGGTGAGGCCCTGCTGACGATCGTGACGGATCCGAAACCCGAGCTCGCCGCCCTGCGCGACCACGGAAGGTTCGACACGGAGCGGGCGCGGGTCGAGGTGCTCGACGGTGCCGGGGGCGCCGACCGCGACGTCACGATCAAGCGTTTCCCCACCTGGGGCGACGCCAGCGATCTCGTCGGCCTGCTCGACGTCCAACGGGACGGCGATCTCGCGTTCGTGGCCGGGTCGCACACGGACGGATACCGCCCCGTGGTCGAAGGCAGCCAGATGTTGGGCCAGGCCATCGTTGCGGCCGGCCGTCACGCGCCCGGTCGCCGCGTCGTGTCGGCGTCCATGATGTTCCTGCGCGCCGCCGACGCCGGCCGGCCGATGCGCTTCGAGCTCACCGAGCTCAGCGCGGGCCGCACGTTCACCGGTCTGACCGTCGAGGTGCTGCAGGCGGGTCGTTGCTGCGCGGTCGGCACCGTGCTCCTCGACGTCACCGCACCCGAGGTCGTCAGCCACGCGGTGGAGGCGCCCGACGTGCCGGGTCCCTACGAGTGCCCCGAGTTCGACATGGGCGTCACCGGACGCGACCTGCGCGTGGTCGACGGCGCGTACACGAACGATGCCGACGCGGCCGTCGGGCCGCCCTTCATCGACTGCTGGGTACGCTTCCGCTCACTGCCCGACGACCCCCCGCTGCACGCGGGGCTGCTGGCGCAGTTCGCGGGGCACATCCCGATCGCCACGGCGCTGCGACCGCATGCGGGGGTGGGCCAATCGGCGGCGCACAAGTCTTTGTCGATGGGGATCAACGCGATCAGCCTGTCGGTCCATCGAGACCTGCGTGCCGACGAGTGGATGCTGTACCGCCACCACTCGACGTTCGCCGGCGACGGCATGACGCATGCCGAGTGCCGGGTCTTCACGGAGGGCGGCGAGCTGCTCGCGTCGTTCAGCGTCGACGCGATGGTGCGCCCGTTCACCGAGAGCGACCGCGCGCGGGACGAACGGACGGCGATGTGAGCCTCAGCACGGGCCGCGGGCCGCTCAGCGGCCGGCCGGCGGGCCGTTTCACGGCGGCGATGCCGGCGGGGGTCGCCTACATCGAGCCCTTCCGCCGGCGCGTGCGAGGCGTGAAGGACGGAGAGACCCTGATCGACAGCGAGCGCGTGCTGCTGGTCCACCGTCCGGGCCGGCCACCGGCGTACGCCTTCCCGGAGCAGGACGTCCACGGCCCGGCCGGCGAGCCGGAGCCCGACACCCCGGGCTACGTCACCGTTGCGTGGGACGCGGTCGACGCCTGGTTCGAAGAGGCCGAGGAGGTGTACGGCCACCCCCGCAACCCGTACCACCGCATCGACATCCTTCGTTCCGAGCGCCAGCTCCGGGTCGACGTGGGGCGGACCACACTGGTCGACACGAACGACACCCTCGTCGTCTACGAGACGGCACTCGAGCCGAAGCTGTACGTCGACCCGCGCCACGTCCGCACGGACGCGCTCGAAATGAGCTCGACTGTGACCTACTGCCCCTACAAGGGCACGTCCACCTACTGGTCGTACCGCGTCGGCGACGACACCGTCGCCGACGTCGCCTGGAGCTACGAGGACCCGTTGCCGGAGTCCGCGCCGCTACGCGGTTTCCTCAGCTTCGAGGGGTCCCGCGTCACGCTGCGCCACGACCTGCCCGCCGGCGGCTGATTCCTCGTCGCTACGACGCGCTGGCGGTCTGGGTCCCGGGCAGGTCCGTGCCGCAGGTCGGCGTCGGAGAGACGAGCTTGAAGCCGGTCTTCTCCGCCTGCATCACCCAGGCGCACGTCTTCGGGAGGTCGTGGCCGAAGATCGTCGAGTAGTTGATGGACTCAGGGAGCAGCCCGTTGACGTTGTAGGACTTGAGGCCGCGCAGGTCCTTGATCACGTTGGCCTGGGTCGGGTTGCTGCCCGCCATCTCCAGGCCCTTGATCATCAGGTCCGCACCCGCCCACGCCTCGTACTGTCCGAACGTGGGGAACTGGGTCTTCGTGAAGTGCGCGTACTTCTCCATCGCGGCCTGCATCTGCTGGGTCCCCGCGTTGGGCAGCGACCACGGGCGGAAGGGCGCCAGGAAGTACGCACCCTGCAGCGTCGACCAGGACGGCGAGTTGATGACGTCCGGCTCGTACCCGGTGGCGTACAGCGTCGCCTTCAGGTTGACCCCGGCCTGGCGGAGCGCCTGGGCCAGCGCGTAGTTCGAGTTGGCGTCCATGGCCGGCACCATCGCGTTGATGCCCTTCTGCTTCGCCACGAGCGCAATGCTGGTGAAGTCGACGCTCCCGAACGGGACCGTCGTGTTCAGGACACCGGTCGTGCCGCCGGCGTGCTGGAAGGAGTCGCCCGTCGCGATGGCGGCCCGGCTGGACGACGGCGAGATGCCGTAGCCGTAAGAGCCGAGCACGGTGCCGCCGTGCGCCTTGAGGAAGTTGCCGATCTGCGTGTTGACGGGGTACTTGGGATCGACGCTGCCCTCGTCGGCGGCGAACATGTTGGTGTAGGGCTGGGTCCCCCACTCGGGGCCGTCGTCGTAGGAGCCCGTGACCGGGACGCCGCTCTGGTTCGGGTACTTGGCGGCCAGGAAGAACAGCGGACTCTGCGAGACGATGCCGAAGGCCTTGGAGTCGGCCTCCTGCACGACGGTGGCGATGCTGGAGGGGTTCGTCTGGTCGTCGAGCACGAGCGGCACGAGCTTGTGCCCGTGCACCCCGCCCTGTGCGTTCTGGAGAGCGATGCGCGCCTGGAACCCGGACGGGGAGTTGCCGTCCTGGGAGCCTCCGGGCCCCGTGAGGGAGCTGATGTAGGCGATGGTGATCGGCGCGGGAGCGGCCGATGCGGGCGTCGACGTCGCCACCAACGCGAGAGGCAGGCCGACCACCGTCGCGGCCACCACCGAACCGAATGCCCGGACGCCGGACGGCGCCCCAGTCTTCGTGAATCCTCCGAGTCGCACGTGCCGTTTTCCTCCCCCGGACTCGTCAGAGTCCCTAGCCAGGAGCATGATAACCCACTTCAAAGGTTTTGAGAATGCCAATCTCACTTTGGGTTATCGCTGTTTCCCCAAATGTAACGACCGGTCAGTACAAGCTGGCCGGATTCGTCACTGTAACGCTTCCGTAACCCCAGTAGGAGTCGGGGCCTCGGCCTCCCCGAGGTAGCGCTCGATGACCTCTGCGCCGGCGTCGGCCGCCGGCCCTGACCAGCCCACCCGGCCCCGGGTGAGGATGACGCAGGTGTCCGCCATGGTCAGCGCGCGGTGCACGAACTGCTCGGTGAGGACGATCGTGATCCCCGAGCGGCGCGCCTCTTCGAGGCCTTCGAACACCGACTCGGCGACAAGTGGAGCGAGGCCGAGCGACATCTCGTCCGCGATGATCAGCTTCGGTGACACGGCGAGCGCACGCGCCAGCGCCAGCATCTGCTGCTCTCCTCCCGACAGGCTCCCGGCGCGCTGAGTCCGGCGCTGGCCGAGCACCGGGAAACGCTCGATCGCCCGGTCGATCGCACCGGCTCGGTGTGGCCGGCGCTCTTGGGCCACGGCCATGCGCAGGTTGTCGAGAACGGAAAGACCGGGGAAGATGCCGCGTCCTTCGGGGATGTAGGTCAGCCCGAGCTTGCGGATGCGGTGGGGCGACAGACGCGTGATGTCGTGGCCGTCGAAGTGCACCGAGCCGGCGCTCCGGGGCACCAGCCCGGACGCGGCGCGGGCGAGCGTGCTCTTGCCGGCCCCGTTCACGCCCAGCACGGCGACCACCGTTCCCGGCTCGACCGCGACCGACACGCCGAAGAGTGCCTGGGACGGTCCGTAGAGGACGTCCAGGTCGCGCACGTCGAGGAGGAGTTCCGTCACGACGTCGCCTTCGGCCCGCGCTCGAGCTGGGTGTCGCCCAGGTAGGCCTCGCGCACGCGAGAGTCGTTGCGGATCGCTTCGGGGCTCCCGGCGGCGATGAGCTCGCCGAAGTCGAGAACGAACACCGTGTCCGAGAGTGAGAGGACGGCGGCCACGTCGTGTTCGACGATCACGAGGGAGAGCGGGCGGTCATTCTGGTCGACGATCTGTCGGAACACGGCGAGCAGGTTCTCCGACGCCTTCATGTCGAGACCGGAAAGGGGCTCGTCGAGGAGAAGGACCCGGGGCTCGCTGGCGAGGGCGCGGCCCACCTCGACCAAGCGGGCCACTCCCAGCGGCAATGCCGCGACCGGAGCCTGGGCGACGCGGGTGAGCCGCAGCATCTCGAGCAGACGGTCGATGTGCTCGTTCTCCCGCTTCGAGGGCGGCAACAACGAGCGCGGATCGAACATGTCCCGCCAGAGGCGCACCGGCGAGACCCGCGCCCGGTGCGCGAGCACGAGGTGCTCTCGCACGGTGAGCCCCAAGAAGAGCTCGGGCTGCTGGAACGTCCGGGCCAGGCCTCGGCCAGCACGGGACCGGGCCGAGTGGCCGCTGACTTCCTCCCCATCGAGCCAAACCTGGCCCGTGTTGCACCGCTGCAATCCGGACAGCACGCCGAGCAAGGTGGACTTCCCGGCGCCGTTCGGACCAACGAGACCGGCAATAGAGCCGCCCGGCACCTCGATCGAAACATCGGACAGGGCAGTCAGGCCCCCGAAGCGGACGGTGACGCCTTGGGCCGCCATGGCATGCTTCGCACCGGTGGCGCCCGACCCCGACCCGGGCTCGAGGGTCAGTGGCCCCGTCGTCACGAAACGCCTTCCGCCACGCGTGGCACAGCCGTATCGACCTCACCCGCGGTGAGGCTGATCTCATCGAAGCGCTCGGGCCCCCGTCCCGTGCGGCCGAATCGCAACAGCAAGCCTCGCAGCTTGCGGCCGTTCTCGGCCAAAGCTCCGTCGGGGTACTTTGCCGCGGAGATTGCGCCGAGGCCGAAACCAATCTGCAGCCAGACGGGCAGGTTGGTGATAGAGGGCCAGTAGTACTGGAAGATCGCGCTGGGGAAGACCAGGATCACACCTGCGATCACCGCTGCAGCCGTGGACCGGACACCGATGGTGACCAAGACAGCGAGCCAGACGATGCCTTGGAGGGTGGCGAACTCACTCGGCTCGAACGTCGTCTGCGCCATGGCATAGAGCGCGCCCCCTATGCCCGCAACAAGCGCGGCCGTCGCGCCTGCGATGACCTTCATCTGCACCACGCTGATGCCAGAGGTACGAGCACCCGCCTCGCTCCACCGCGCCGCGTTAAGGGCAAGCCCGGTCGTCGAACGTCGGAAGTTCACGATGAAGAGTGCGAGGATCCCGAACACGATGAGAACGAAGTAGGCGTAGGAAAGGTTGGAGCTGACGAACCCCGGCCGGTTGAGGGTCAGCCCGACCCCCTGGTTCACAAAGCTCGGCAGAGTGAAGACGAGTGTTTCCATCAACAAGCCGAAGGTCAGTGTGACCAACGCCACATAGAGATCACCGAGCCGGATGCTGAGAAAACCGACGATCGCTCCCATGGCGCCGGCGATGAGACCGCCCACGACCACGCCCGCCAGGACCGGCCAGCCGTAGTGGTTCGCCAGTTGGGCCGTGGTCAACGCTCCCACACCCGCAAACGTGATCTGACACAGCCAGAGCATGCCGCCCTCTCCGGTGACGATGGTCCAGGAGAGACAGATGATGCCGATGGCGAAGGCCGACGGAAAGAGCCCGACCCAGTAACCGCTCACGAGGAGAGGCGCCACCGCCACTGCGACGAGAAGCAGAAGCGGACCCGCATATTTGCCGATGAAGTTGAGCGATGCGGTCTCGATCACGTTGCTCGTCGAACCGGCCAGGCGGCTCTCCCCTTGCGGGGTGATGGCCCGGTCGAGCGCGCCGCCCCAGCCTTCGGTCTCCCCGACCCGCCCACGCCGGATCAGGCTGTAGATGAGGAACAGCGCGATCACTATGAACGGGATCGAATTGATGAGCCCGGTGGTCCATTGGCTGTTGGACGGCAGGTACCGCTGGATCAGCGACGTCGCCACACCCATCAGGAGCCCGACGATGACGGCCACCGGGAGACTGCGAAGCCGGGCCGCCACGACGGCTGCGAACGACGCGGCAATGAGGAGCGTGAACTGGCCCGGGTCCAGTCCGTTGAGCGGGGCGATGAGTACCCCCGCCAAACCGGCGAAGAACGTGCTGACCGCCCATACCCCCACCGAGATCGCTGTCGGACTCGACCCTGACAGGTCGGTCATCGCCGGCGAGTCGACCATCGCGCGCACCTTCAGGCCGATCTCGGTGTAGCGCAAGACGACGGCACCAAGTACCACCATCGCCACCACACAGATCAAGACGATGATCGCGTTCTGATCGATCGGAACACCCAGGAAGTGGTAGACCGCGTTCGGGTTCGGCGCGAGGCCGGGGGCAGACTGGATGGGACCGTTGCCGAACAACCATGTCGCGACGGCGGGAATGGCCACCAGCAGCCCGATCGTCGCCACCACCTTGATGAGGGGTGACGAGAGGCGCATGTGGCGGAACAGCACCACGTAGAGCAGCACACCGATTGCCGGTGCCAAGACGACAACGGAGAGGACCGCCGCCGGGGCGATGCCCCAGCTGTGCTGGGTGTGCAGGTAGTAATAGAAGCGCGCAACGAAGTACGCGATCGCGCCGAACGCGAAGTTCAAGATGCCCGATGACGTGTAGGTCATGACGAGCCCGGCCGAGGCGATGGCGTAGACCCCGCCCGTGACCAGCCCGGCGATCACGAATTGCAGCATCCTGCGGAAAGCACCCCCTTGCCGGCCGGATCAGCCGGCAATTTCTGAATTCGACGTCGATAAATATTAACTAGGCGGTGTGCTCCCCGCACGACGGCAAACCTGGCCGTTGAGCTGGAATTTCACTGCCTGGTTCCCACTTCAGCGGCTCGCGGCTCGGCGACACGGGGCACCGCCTCGCCGGCTGGAGAGCAGATCTTGCTCAGGAGTCGGCGCGGACCTTGTCCTTGACCGCCGGCACGATCGGCGGCGCCTCCTTCCAGTTCGGGATCCCCGAGTCCTCCTTGGCGACCGGGAACCGGTCTTCGTTGACCCAGGCCCAGTGCGAGTGGTTCAGCTCGTGCAGGGTGAAGCACGCGTTGAGGGCGTTGTAGAAGCCCATGTTGTCGACGCTCTGGTTCACCGACTCCTTGATGAGGAGGGAGGTCATCGTCGGCAACTGCGCGATGCGGCGCGCGAACTCGATCGTGCGCTCCTCCAGCTGGTCCTGAGGAAAGATCTTGCTCACCATGCCGAGGCCGTGGGCCTCCTCCGCGTCGATCGAGTCGCCGGTGAGCAGCAGCTCCTTCGCCTTGCGCGGCCCGAACTCCCACGGGTGGGCGAAGTACTCGACCCCGCACATGCCGAGCCGAGACCCGACGACGTCGGCGAAGCGGGTGCCCGCGGCGGCGACGATGAGGTCGCAGGCCCACAGCAGCATGAGGCCGGCGGCGTAGACGTCACCGTGCGCCTGGCCGATCGTGATCTTGCGGAGGTTCCGCCAGCGGCGGGTGTTGTCGTAGAAGTAGTGCCACTCCTGGAGCATCAGCGACTCGGAACCCTTGCGAGTGGCACCGTTGATTGCGTGCGTGGGGTGCTGATTCGGCCCGGGCATGTACTCCTCGCGTGAGGCTTTGGAGCCCAGGTCGTGGCCCGAGGAGAACATGGGCCCGGTACCGCCGAGGATGACGACGCGCACGGTGTCATCGGCCTCCGCCTGCAAGAAGGCGTCGTTCAACTCGACGAGCAGCCCACGGTTCTGGGCGTTGCGCGCGTCGGGACGGTTCAACATGATGCGCGCGATCGTCCCGTCGTCGAACGTCTCGTACAGCACGTACTTGTAGTCAGGCATCTCCGGCTCTCCGTGAACTGTTCTCTCGTGGTCGGGCCGACCCTATCGTCAGAACCGGCGGCGCTGCGATGGGGCGGGTTACCCCGCTGTGCCGACGGGCACGTCGACCTTCATGATCTCGGCCAGGTTGCCGCCCATGATCTTGCGCAGATCCTCGTCCGACAGCCCGGCCGGCAGGTGTTCCGCGTAACTGCGCGGTTCGGCCAGCCCCTCCGGGTGCGGATAGTCGGAACCGAAGAGGACGTGATCCGCCCCGATCGTGTCCATGAGGAGCCCGAGGTTGTCCTCGTGGAACGGGCTGATCCAGACGTGAGCCTTGAACTGCTCCACCGGGTCCTCTTCGAAGGCCTGGGGCATCTTCTTGTAGGTGTCGGCGACGTGGTCGAGGAACCCGGCCACCCAGTCACCGCCGCTCTCGATGGAGGCAACGCGCAACTTGGGGAAGCGCGAGAACACGCCGTGGCAGAGGAACGCCGTCATGGTGTCCTCCATCGGCCGCTTGCCCACGCTGATGGCGCGGAAGGGGTCGAGCCGGAAGGGCAGCATCTCGTCCGTCTGGCCGATCCAGTCGTTCTGATACCGGGTGTACCCGCTGTCCGAGGAGTGCATGGAGACGAGGATGTCGGCCTCCTCCACTGCCCTCCAGAACGGGTCGAACTCGGAGTAGCCGAACGAGCGCGAGCCGCGGTAGCCGGGCACGGGGGCCGGTCGGATCAGGACCGTCTTGGCGCCCCGGTCGAGCACCCACTCCAGCTCCTTGAGCGCCTTCTCGACTATCGGCAGTGTGATCACCGGTGTGGCGAAGATGCGGTCTTCGTAGTTGAAGGTCCACTCTTCGTACATCCACTCGTTCAACGCATGGATGGCGGCGTGCGTCAGCTCGGGGTCTTCGCGCATCCGCTCTTCGAGCAGGCTGGCCAAGGTCGGGAACATCAGGGCACGGTCGACGCCGAGCTCGTTCATCAGCTCGAGCCGTGGGCCCGGTTCGCGGAAGGCGGGGATGCCGCGCATGGGATCCCCGACGATCTCCCGGTACGACTTGCCCTCGGGGTTCCCGTCGCGGAAATACTCCTCCTGGGCGCCCGGACGCGCCACGACTTCGAACGTCGGGTTGGGGATGTATTCGCTGACCGTGCCGCGGATCATGATCTTGGTCCGGCCGTGCAGGTCCACGTAGTCGATTGCGCCCTTGTACCGCTCGGGGAGATGGCGCGTGAACGACTCCCGCGTCTCGTAGAAGTGGTTGTCGGCGTCGAAGACAGGGAAATCGAAGGCTTTGGCCATGCCCTCAGGCTAACCTCTTTTTGACTACGACGTCAATATCAGATTAGGCGGGACGCCGCCCGCAAACCCGCAGGCCACGCGTCCCGTCGGGCGCTCAGAGCCGGTACAGCTGGCGGGCGTTCTCCCCGAAGATCTTGCGGCGGATCTCGGGGGTGAGGGTCTCCATCTTTGCTTCGACCGTCTGCAGCGGGTTGGGGTACAGACAGGTCGGGTGCGGGAAGTCGGTCTCGAAGAGGATGCGGTCCTCACCGACCGCCTCGATGAGGTCCGGCAGCTTGTTGCGGTTGTTCTCGAACCAGAACGTGGCGTAGAGGTTGGTCCTGAAATAGTCCGACGGCATCCGCTGCAACTGCGCGAGCTCCTGCGGCGCGTTCTCCGCCATCTCGTAGTCGAGTGCCTCCAGGATGAACGGGATCCAGCCCACCCCGCTCTCCACGGAGACCATCTGCAGAGCCGGGTGGCGATCGAACATGCCCGAGAGGATCAAGTTGGTGACCACGCGCGCGTTGCCGATGAAGAGAAGGGTGCCGCCGATCGCCAGCTTGGTGTTCTCGGCGTGCGACTCCCACGGGTACTGCCCGAAGAACGTCATCGCCGTTTGGCTCGCACCGATGTGGAAGTGGACCGGCAGGGCCAATTCGCAGCAGACCTCCCACAACGGGTCCCACGCCGAGTTGGCCAGGTCCGGCGCGCCCAGGTCCTGCGGGTCCGAAGTCATGTTCACCCCGCGCGCACCCAGGCCCGCCACACGGCGCGCCTCTTGCACGCAGGTGGCCACGTCCCACGCCGGCATCAGCGGGAGCGGCAGCAGCCGGTTGCCCGAGTCGGCCTGGATCTCGGCCATGGCGTCGTTGTAGATCTCGATCGCCAGCCGGCACAGGGCGGGGTCGTCCACCATGCCGAGGTCCTGGCCCCCCAGCCCGATGGTGCTCGGGAAGATGATCTGCGCGTCGATCCCGCATTCGTCGAGCACGCTCAGGCGCACCTCGGGGTCGTGCGCACCGAGATGGACCTCGTCGTGGTCCCACTCCATCAGCGCGTGGAACGAGCTCTCTTTCGTACCGTCGCGTGCAATGACACCGCCGGCACTGAAACGCCCGACCGGGTGGCCGTCGAACACCCACATCTTTTGCCCGTCGACCTCTTCGACCCGGGGCACCCGGTCCTTGAAAGCGGCGGGCGCCCGCTTGGTAAAGAGATCCGGGGCCTCGCACCAGTGCGAGTCTGCGTCCACGACCAGCATATCCTTCAACATTGACGTCAATATTAGAGTAACGTCGTTGTCGCAGCAATGGTCAAAGGGGCAGGTGGACGAGTGAGCATCGATGACGACGGGACCTGTGCGACCGCTGCCTGAGCTGACACTCGCGAGCGAGTGGTTCTGGACCTCGGGGGCCGACGGGGTGCTCCGGATCCAGGGCTGCCAGGACTGCGGCCAGCTCGTCCACCCTCCGACTCCCGTCTGCCCGGCGTGTCGCAGTCGCTCCTCCAAACCGGTGGCCGTCTCCGGCCGCGGCACCGTCGTCGGGTACACGGTCAACGCGCACCAGTGGCACCCGGCCTTCGAACCGCCCTACGTCATAGCGAACATCGCGCTCTCCGAGGACCCGAGCGTCCACCTGACGACGAACGTCGTCGGCTGCGCGCCGGCCGACGTCGCGATCGGCCAGGAAGTCACGGTGCGCTTCGAACAGCACGAGGACGTCTGGTTGCCGCTCTTCGAGCCGACGGGGGTGATGGACCCGGTCGATCGGGTGCTCGAACCGACCCGTCCGCTCGCGCGCCGGCCACCGACCTCCGAGCGCTTCGAACACCGCGCCGTGTTGTCGGGTGTCGGACGCTCACGGATGGGACGGCGCCTGATGGTCGACCCGCGGTCGCTCGCCGTCGACGCCTGCATGGCGGCGGTCGCCGACGCCGGGCTCAGGCTCGAAGACATCGACGGGCTGTCGACGTACCCCGGCGCCGGGGGCATGGGAATGAGCGAAGGTGGCGTGACGGCCGTCGAAGAGGCGCTCCGACTGCACCCGACCTGGATAAACGGCGGCGGCGACCTGCCGGGCCCGGGAGGGTCCATCATCGCCGCGGCCATGGCGGTCGCCGCCGGGCTCTGTCGCCACGTGCTGTGCTTTCGCACGGTCTGGGAGTCGACGTTCGCGGCACTCGCGGCCCAAGGCAAGGCGAGCGCAGCTCGAGCCGGCGGCGGCCGCGCGTCCGGTCCGATGCAGGAGTGGCGTGCCCCGTTCGGCGCATTGTCCGCCGCCAATTGGATCGCAATGAACGCGCACCAGTACCTCCATCGCTACAACGTCCCGCGCGAGGTGCTCGGGCTGATCGCGCTCAACGGCCGGGCCAACGCAGCACGGAACCCCGTCGCCATCTACCGGGACCCGATGACGATGGACGACTATCTCTCGGCACGGCCCATCACATCGCCGTTCGGGCTCTACGACTGTGACGTCCCGTGCGACGCGTCGATCGCGGTCGTCGTGTCCGCGGCAGACGTCGCGGACGACCTGCCCCACCCAGCCGTGCGGATCGAGGCCGTGGGGACGCAGATCCTCGAGCGGGTCTCGTGGGACCAGGGCACCGTGACCCACGAGCCGCAGGTGATCGGGCAGGCGGCCCACCTCTGGACGAGGACCGACGTCGGGCCCTCGGAAGTGGACCTGGCGCTCGTCTACGACGGCTTCACGTTCAACGCCATCTCGTGGCTCGAGGCGCTGGGCTTCTGCGGTTTCGGCGAGGCCTACGACTGGCTCGACGGCGGACGCCGCATCGCGCTCGACGGGGACCTCCCGGTCAACCCGCACGGCGGCCAACTCTCCGAGGGACGCACGCACGGCTTCGGTTTCGTCTACGAAGCGATGCAGCAACTGCGCCACGACGCAGGCGAACGACAGGTGCGAAGCGCCCGGACGGCCGTGGTCACCTCCGGCGGAGGCACCCCGTCGGGTGTCCTCCTCCTGCAGCGGAAGGACGGCTGAGGATGCGGTCGCACCAGGCATACGTCCACCAGCGCCCGCCACAAGCACGGGTACATTGATGGGACCCCCGGCCCGGGAGCCTGCACGGAAGGAGACAAGCGTGTCGACGGCGCGGCCGGACACGAACGGCAACGACAAGCCCAGCGGACCCCGTTCCCGCAAGGGTGTCGAGACGCGAGCGCGCCTCGTGACCGCCGCGAAGGAGATCTTCGAACGAGACGGTTTCCTCGACGCCCGCATCTCCGATATCGCGGAGAAGGCGGGGCTCTCTCACGGATCCTTCTACCACTACTTCGAGTCGAAGGAAGAGGTCTTCCGCGAGGTCGTCGCCGAGGTGGACGAACGCCTCAGTGCGCCCATGACTAACATCATCCTCGATCCGAAGTCCTCGCTGAGCCCCTTCGACCGCATCCAGGAGGCGATGCGCGTCCACCTCGAGGCCTACCGCGACGAGGCTCGCATCATGGGGGTCATCGAGCAGGTCTCGCGGTTCGATCCGGACGTCGCGGCGACCCGTTTCGAGCGACAGCTCCTCGGGCTCGAGGAGGTCGCGAACTCCATCCGCAGCTTGCAACGGCACGGGATCATCGATCAACGCCTGGACCCGACCATCACTGCAGCGGCCCTGGGGTCGATGACCCGCCGCTTCCCCGAGGCCTGGCTCGTCGAGAAGATCATCGACGACGACTTCGACGACGTGCTCGAGCAGTTCACCTTCATCTTTGCGCGTGCCCTCGGGCTCGACGTCAGCGAGCGCGACCTGCCGCGCTCACACGAGGCCGGCTCTGCGGCTTCCAGCAAGTCTTAGCCGGCCCAACTCCTGTCAACCCGTCTGTGGGACGGACATCAGAGGAACGGCGTCCTCCGGTTCTTCTCTTCCTAGTGGCTATTGACTTGATTGAACGGGCACCCGAACGACAGAGGAGTACCCGAGATACCCGTTCGATCGGAAAGGCGGCAGGAGGATGTAGAGCGCTCCTTCGTAATACACCGCCTGGTTCGGGAGCAGACCTTCTTCCTGGTTCGAGATCGGCTCTTGCTGGTACGGCAGCGTTGCGGCAACGCTCTCCGTACCCGTCTGCGGATCGATGGACACGATCTGCTGGACGCCCGCGTTCAACTGCAACGTCCACAGACCGTCTGTCTCGTCTCCGATGACTGTGAAAGCCAAGAAGTTGCCGGGCACGGAGAACAGGGGTGCGGTGCCGTAATCCACGAATCTCTCCACGGTCTGTTTCGCACAGGCATTTTGGAGACCCGCACCGACCCACGCACTCCTTCCGTCCGCCTGGAGCCAGCAGATCGGCACGTTCGTGTCCGCGATCACGACGCTCGGAGCAGAGGACGATGCACCGACGTAGAACAGGGCCGGCGCAGGCGAACCTCCGATCGAGTTGGCAATCCAGACGCCGCCGTCATCGGCGGCCAGGAGGGGCTTGTAGAGAGCCGGCATGCGAACCGTGTCGACGACATCGCCCGAGGCATTCGAGACCTGGAGGAGCTCGGGGCCGTTGGTGGTCTCGTTGTCGTAGACCCACATCCATTGGGTCCCGTAGGCGATCACCGGCCGGGTGTCTGAATAGGACCCGTACGTCATCACGACGGGTCCGTCACTGACCTGACCGTTCGCCGGGTCCGCCACGTTGATCGAGATCGTCGCGTTGTTCGACTGCGGCATTTGCGTGTTGACCGCCTCGACCGTCCGACCGGTGAGCAGCGGATCACCGCAGCTCCCGACCGCGAGCTTCCCGACGGCGAGGGACTGCGGATCGAGCGCTGCACCAGCACAAGTCGATTGGGGGCTGGACTCCGGGCTCTCGCCGTTCGCAATAGTCGTGCCGGTGAGCAAGAGACCGCTCGAGGTAACGGAGATCTGGTTGAACAGGGCCGACGAGGGAAGTGCCACGCCCGGAGGCTTCGGCGTCGAAACGGGCGGAACCGCGCGAGGCGGGGCCGTTCCCGCGTGGTGGTGGTTGTCTCCCGGCCGACGGCCGCCGCCGTTGCTCATGGCCACTACGAGCACGATCGCGCCGAAGATCGACACGAACGCCAGCGCGGCGAGGAGGTACCGCCGGCGTTGGTGCCGTCGGGCCTCTTTGATGATGAGCTCTTCAGCCTGCCGAGGATTGGTGCCTGTCGGTCCTGTCGATGCCGGAAGCGCCGCTGGCTGCTGCTCGAGCGTCTTCACGAGATGATACTAACTTAGGTGGTACAATCTGTCCATGGCTTTCGACGGCGACGGCGCCCTGCCGGTGTACCTGCAAGTGGCCGCCGAACTTCGCCGCGAAATCGCCGAGGGAGCGGTCAAGCCCGGAGGACGGTTGCCCCCGGCTCGCGACATGGCCGCTGTGCGCGGCGTCAACCACAACACCATGTTCCGCGCGCTTCGCCAACTGCGGGACGAAGGACTTCTGGAGTTCCAACGTGGGCGAGGCATCACCGTGGCAGGGGAAGCACCCGGTTTGAGTGAGGTCGTCGCGCGCTGCCGGGAGCTTCTCGGATTCTCGACCCGGCACGGATACCAGAAGGACGAGGTCTTGGAGATCATCGCGGGACTCTGACGAGGCCCGATTCGGACAACGACGAAATTCGTGATCAGGCCGCAGGCGGAAGCTGGTTCAGGGCGTCGATCATGACCTGTGTCGCCTCGGGAATGCGGGCGGGGCAGTTGTACTGAGCGGCCAGGATAAGGGCGAGGTAGGCCTCGTACGTGGTGAGGTTGCTCGCTTTGAGCGCGGCCACGATTTGTTCGAATGTCTGTCGCTTCCCGAGATCCGTGCAGGCAGTCGTGGCCGCCGAAACGAGGAGCGCGTGACTGGCGGTCGTCGACACGCCGGCGAGCTGCATCACTTTGAGGTACGCCGCGTCGGGACTCTTCGGGAGTGCCGGGTCGGCGTAGTAGACCTCGGCCGCCGCCAAGGCGGCGGCGGGCTCCCGGGCCGCCACGTGCGGCAGGCCACCGGGGGGAAACGCGATGAGGTCGACGTACAAGCGACGCTGCGCGCTGTTACCGGTCTGGCCCGGAGCCAGGCCGTGATGGACCATCCACACGATGGACCCGGTCTGATAGAACTCCTCGCCGCCGGGTCCCTGGTCGCTCACGCCGTCGGCGTGGGACGCAACCCACGAGTGGTCGAGTGGTTTGGTGCAGGGGCCGACCACCGAGGCGCAGCTGGCGATCCCGATGCCGTACGTCCGGTGGCCCCAGAGGCTGCCCGAATAGAAGAGCCAGATGTGGTTGTGGTCCTGGATCATGGTCGGCGCCTCGACCAGGTGGTCCTCCCACGGCTGGGTCGCACCGATGAGACGGTTCGGCGGCCCGACGGTCGTGAGCCCGTCGGGTGACAACTGCTGTGAGTAAATGGCGGTCGGTTCGTCGCAGCAGTCGCCGTCGCTCTTCCACAGGAGCCAGGGTGTCCCGCTCGAGTCGACGAAGACCGCGGGGTCGATGGCGCCGCCCTCGTTGAGCGGGCAGATGAAGGCTGACGTCGAGTTGTCGACGAACGGTCCGGTGGGACTGTTCGCGGTGGCACGTGAGATGCACTCCGCGTTCGTCCATCCGTTCACGGTCTTGACGCACCCGTGGGCCGGCGGTTTGCCGAGGCATCCGAGAGGCACTGTGGCGGGCGTCGAGTAGTAGAGCACGAACGCGCCGTTCGGACGCTCCCATACGTCCGGTCCCCATTGGTATCCCGAAACCGTCCAGGCGGGGACCTTGGGCAACGCGTCACCCAGGAACCTGCCGCTGAAACCGTTGCCTCGCGACAGGGCGACGACAGGCACATTGGCGCCGGCGTCGTACTTGGATCGTTGGCTGCTCGACGCGTAGAAGTACAGCGTGTTGCCGGTAGGCAGGGCTGCAGGGTCGGCGAAGTCACCGTCATAGATGGGCTCGTCGCGCGCGATCCCCGAGAGGATGTTTAGAGGCACACCGTTCTCGTGTGACGGATTGGCCCCGATCGGGCCCTTGGTCGCAGATCGACCCGGCGGAACATAGATCTGCCCCGTCCGCACCGTCGACGGCTTGAGGACTCGCCCGATGTTGGTCCCCGTGGTTGCGCTGCCCGATTTGGGGCTGGGTGCTCCCTGGCCGCAGCCACCGAGAACGACGAGCGAGAGCAACGCGCATCCCAGCACCCACCCGGCCCGGGATCTCGGGATGGATCCCGGGCTTACACGCACATTGCAGAGCTTAAGGCACGTTCGCGCCTTGGGGGTGGGCGTTCAGCCGATACGAAAGACTTCGCCCTCGCTCAATCGAGCGTGGCTGCCTGCCACTCGAGCAGCCGCGGCGCGAGAAGAGGCCAGCGGACGAAGATCCCGTCGTCGTGGGTGTCCTGGCGTTCCAGCCACTCGCGGTCGCCCCACGGGGGCTCCACGAGGCGCGCCTCTGGCAACACTTCGGCGAGGCGCTCGGACGTGGCGCGCGTGTGCCAGACGTCGCTCTCGCCACTGCGGAAGACGAGAGCGGGAATGTCCATCGCGCGCGCTGCGGCGACGGACAGGCCCGGGACCGGCTCGTCCTCGCTCGGGCTGTACGCCATCATCCAGCGCTCCATTGCCGCGATGAACGCCTTGGGGTCCTGGTCGAGGATGCGCCGGCGGTTCCCT
>DATMMN010000105.1:0-2793 GCA_035569675.1 Acidimicrobiales bacterium
CGGCACCGGCACCGGCACCGGCACCGACACCGACACCGACACCGGCACCGACCACGACGACTACGACGCCGCCGCCCACGACGACCACGACCGTGCCGCCGCCGCCAGCTCCGCCGGTCGTTTCGGCCGGTCCCGCACAAGGCACGGGGAACGGCAACGGCAACGGCGGCGGGCAAGGCGAGGGCAACGGCAGCGACAACGGCGGCGGGCAAGGCGACGGTCACGGCAACGGCGGGGGTGCCGACAACGGAGGTGGCAACCAAGGGCAGAACGACGGCCACGGGCAGGGTGGTGACGGCCACGGCCACGGAGGCGACGACGACGGCGACGGCGACGGGGGCCATGGTGACGGCCACGGAGGCGGCGACTGACTCCAGCGCCGCGGACCGACCAGGCGGAGAGTCCGAGCCCTGAACAGCTGACCCCACGCACCTGGTAAGCCTGCCGGGATGCGAGCAGAGCGAGGTCAGCCATGAACTACACCAATCTGGGTACCGCGGGGCTGCGGGTGTCGAGGGTCTGCCTCGGCATGATGGGTTTCGGCAACGAGAGCGAACGCCCCTGGGTGATCGATGAGGACGCCGCCGAGCCAATTGTGCGCGAGGCCGTCGAAGGCGGGGTGACCTTCTTCGACACCGCCGACACCTACTCGGGCGGCGCGAGCGAGGTGGCGACCGGGCGCTTGGTGCCCAAGTTCCTCAGCCGGGACGAGGTCGTGATCGCCACGAAGGTGTTCATGCCCGTCACGCCGGGAGAGAACGGCGGCGGGCTAGGACGCAAGCACATCCTTTCGGGGATCGACGCGTCGCTGAAGCGGCTGAAGATGGACTACGTCGACCTGTACCAGATCCACCGTTGGGACCAGCGGACGCCGATCGAGGAGACGATGGAAGCGCTGAACGACGTCGTGCGCGCGGGCAAGGCGCGCTACATCGGCGCCAGCAGCATGTTCGCCTGGCAGTTCGCCAAGGCGCAGCACACGGCCGAGCGGCACGGCTGGGCCAAGTTCGTCTCCATGCAGAACCACTACAACCTCGTGTACCGCGAGGAGGAGCGCGAGATGATCCCGCTCTGCCTCGATCAGGGCGTGGGGTGCATCCCCTGGAGCCCGTTGGCGCGAGGGATGTTGGCCGGCAACCGCACGCGCGAGGGCGGCCGCCAGACGACCCGTTCGAAGACGGACACGTTCACGGACTACCTCTACGACCAGCCGACCGACTTCGACGTCGTCGACGCGGTGAACGAGGTCGCGGCGGCGCGCGGCGTCCCCTCGGCGCAGGTCGCGTTGGCGTGGTTGCTGCAGAAGCCCGGCGTGACGGCCCCCATCGTCGGGTCCACCAAGAAGAAGCACCTCAAGGACGCCTTGGCCGCAGAAGCTCTGACCCTGGGCGAGGACGAGGTCGAGAGGCTCGAGAAGCCCTACGTGCCGCACCCGGTGCTCGGACACTTCTAGTCGTGCGCCGGGGAGCGGCGCCCTCCGAGGAGCGGCGAGCCGTTCCGGTATGGTCGGCGCCGGTGGGGCGCGCCCGGTGGGCGCCGAGAGATTGGGGCTGAGATGCGGGTCGCACTCACGGTGGCCGACTTCATGGACCGGGCTGCGCTCGTCTACGGGCACAGGACGGCGGTCGTGGACGAACCGGGAGCGGCCGGCTCGTTCGGCAGCCTGACCTACAGCGAGGTCTCGGCCCGGGCGAGGGGCCTGGCCCTGGCCCTCGATGACCTCGGCGTCGAGCACGGGGAGCGGGTGGCCATCGTGAGCCCCAACTCAGGGAGGTTCCTCACGTCCTTCTTCGGGGTCAGCGGCTACGGGCGCATCCTCGTGCCGATCAACTTCCGCCTCACCAGCGACGAGATCGCCTACGTCGTCGAGCACTCCGGAGCGTCCGTCCTCCTGTACGACCCGGACATGGACGACGAGGTGGACGCCATCAAGGTGGCCCACAGGTTCCGCTTGGACGGCACCGAGGACGCCGGCCTGTTCGCACCGGCGCCAGAGGGTGCCGAGCCGAAGGCATGGTTGGCCGACGAGGACGCGACGTGCTCGGTGAACTACACGTCGGGGACGACGGCGCGGCCGAAGGGTGTGCAACTGACGCAGCGCAACTGCTGGCTGAACGCCGCCTCGTTCGGGTGGCACACCGGCGTCAGCGATCGTGACGTCCTGCTGCACACGCTGCCGATGTTCCACTGCAACGGCTGGGGGATGCCGTACGCCGTGACCGGCATGGGCGGCGCCCACATCGTGCTGCGCAAGGTGGACGGAGAGGAGATCCTGTCGCGCATCGAGCGGCACGGGGTCACGCTCTTGTGCGGCGCGCCCGCGGTGGTCGCGGCCATCCTCGGCGCGGCCGAGGCGCGAGAGGCGGCGGGGCGCACGGTGCCCGGGCGGGGGACGGTGCGCATGGTCGTGGCCGGCGCGCCGCCACCGTCCAAGACGATCGAGCGGATCGAGACCGAGCTCGGCTGGGAGTTCATCCAGATCTACGGCCTCACCGAGACGGCCCCGTTGCTGACGATCAACCGTGCGCCCGCCGAGTGGGACGCGCTCGAGCCGGCCGAACGCTCGCAGCTGCTGAGCCGCGCCGGCACGCCCGCCATCGGCGTCCGCATCGAGATCGACACCGACGGTGAGGTCTTGGCGCAGTCGAACCACGTGTTCGCCGGCTACTGGGAGCAACCGGAGGAGACGCGGAAGGCACTCGAGGGCGGGTGGTTCCACACCGGCGACGGTGGCTATCTCGACGGCGCCTACACGGTGATCTCCGACCGCAAGAAGGACGTGATCATCACCGG
>DATMMN010000106.1:0-2790 GCA_035569675.1 Acidimicrobiales bacterium
CGCCACCAACACGAGCAGGTAGGACAGGCCCACCCACGTCACGGCACCGACCGACGCGTCGAACGTCTTCTGCAGCGTGGGCAACGCCACCGTCACGATGGAGGCGTCGAGCTGGCCCATGAAAGCGCCGACGCAAACGGCGGCGACAGCGAACCACGGTGCGTTCGGACGCTCCCGGATCACCTGCGGACGTCGCGGTTCGATCAGCAGGCGGTCCCACGTCCACGTCCATGTGCGCAGTTCCTCTGCGGTCACCGCCCGTCCCACTCGACGACGGCCGACGTCCGGATGTCACGCGACGAGGCCCCGACGAGCAGCTCGTAACCTCCGCGATCGGACCGCCATTCGTGCGTGTCCACGTCCCAATACCGGTAGGCGACAGCGTCGAGCCCGACTTCCACCTGTTGGCGCTGGCCGGGGTCCAGCCCAACTTTCACGAAGCCCACCAGTTCCCGCGGCGGCCGGTCCGGTGGAGACCCGGCGTGCCCCCGGTACACCTGCACGACCTCGGTTCCGGGCCGCGCCCCGCGGTTCCACAGCCGCACCGTCACCTTCTCCACCGTGATGTCGACGTCCTCCCAGACCACGTCGCCGTAGCTCAGGCCGTGGCCGAACGCGAATGCCGGCTCGATGTCGTTCGTGTCGTAGTGCCGGTACCCGACGAAGACGCCTTCTTCGTAGACGACCTTGCCGTCGACGCCCGGGTACCACTCCGTCGCTCCGGACGTCGGCGTGTCCTCGAGCCGCGCGGGCATCGTGACCGGCAGCCGACCGCCCGGGTCGCTCAAGCCCACCACGATGTCCGCCACCGCGTCCGCACCCTCTTCGCCGGCGTACCACGGCAGCAGCACGGCGGCCGCCCGCTGCGCCCAGGGCATCTCGACGGGCGACCCCGCGTTCACGACGACGACGGTGCGCGGGTTGACGTCGAGCACCGCCTCGACGAGTTCGCGCTGGACGCCGGGCAGCCGCAAGTCCGGACGGTCGTAGCCCTCCGACTCCCATTGGCCGTTGAGGCCGACGACGACCACCGCAACGTCCGCCGCCCCAGCCGCCTCGACCGCACGCCCGAACTCGTCGTCGGGTTCGGGACGCTCGGCCCGCACGATGGACCCCATGATCGGGGTGGAGCTCGACCGCGGCCACAGGTCGACAGTCAGCGCGTACGCCCGCCCCGCCTCGAGCGCATGGTGCACCTCGATCGGATCGCTCCCCGCCCCGTAGAAGCCAGTGCCCCGCTGCGGGTCACTGTTGTCGAGCACGACCTCGTCGTCGAGGCGCAGCACCGATCGTCCCGCCGACTCCAGGCCCAGCCTCCACTCGCCCGAGATGTCGGGCGTGAAGGTCGCCTTCAGACGCACCGACCACTGGCCCGTTTCCAGCCCCACAGGCGGCCCGATCCACACCGCACGGGGTGAATGTGCGATGCCAACGTTGACCGGAGTTCCCGAGTCGCCCGCCGGCAGCTCGGGCTGGTCGAAGTACTCGACAGTGAAGCCCTCGGTCCCGCCGGCGGTTGGAGTGAGCAAGCGAAGGTCTATTGGCGGAACACCGCGGTCGATGCGACAGCCGACCTCATAGGTCACCGTCGCGGCTGGCAGTCGCTCGGCCAGCGCGTCGGTCAGGCTTCGCCTTCGATACGGCGTGACCTCCGAACTCCCGCCGCCCATGGCCATCTGCACCGCGTTCGGTCCGATCACCGCGACCCGGTCGGCGGAGGCCGGGTCAAGGGGGAGCAGCCCGTCGTTGCGCAGCAGGACCGTTCCTTCTGCCGCCACCTGCCGAGCCAGCGCCCGCCGGCCGGGATCATCGTCTTCTTGCTCCGTCACTGGAGCGAGGTCCGACGTCCCGAGCAGTCCCACCCGGTCCATCAGGCCGAGCAAATGGCGGGCCTGTTCGTCGACCACCTCTTCGCCAACTGCGCCTTGCCGCACCGCGGCGGCCAGGTTCGGGCCGAGCCACGACGGCGGTCCCGGCATCTCCAAGTCGAGGCCGGCCAGCGCGGCTGGCGCCGTCGAGTGGGTGCCGTACCAGTCGGACATCGTGACGCCGTCGAAGCCCCACTCGCCGCGGAGGATCCCGTTCAACAGTTCGGGCTGTTCGCCGCAGTAGATGCCGTGCACCTTGTTGTAGGCCGTCATCAGAGCCCACACGCCGGCCTCTCGCACCGCGGCCTCGAACGCAACGAGATGGATCTCGCGCAACGTGCGCTCGTCCACCTCGACGCTGATGCTCATCCGCTCGTGCTCCTGGTCGTTGCAGGCGTAGTGCTTGATGCAACACGCCACACCCTGCGCTTGCACGCCGCGCACGTAGGCGACGGTCAGACGCGCCGTGAGGTGCGGGTCCTCGGCGAATGACTCGAACGTGCGGCCGGCCAGGGGGGTGCGCACGATGCATACGGTCGGGCCCAACAGAACGTGGACGCCCTTTGAGCGCGCCTCTCCGGCCAGTGCCTCGCCGAGTTGGGCCACGAGCTCGGGATTCCAGGTGGAGCCGAGCGCCGTGCCGCAAGGCAGCGAGAGCGATCTTCGGCCGCCATAGCTGTCGCCGCGCACACCCGAGGGGCCGTCGGAGACCTTCAGGGCTGGCAGGCCGACGCGTTCGACCGGCGGCAGGTACCAGAGACTCGCACCCGCGGTGAGCGAGCACTTTTCCTCGAGAGTGAGCTCCCTGAGCAGGCCTTCGACGGATTCAGGCACGGCGGCTCCCTTACCAAGTGTCCACGAAGGGGCGTCCTCCGCCCCTGCGTTCCCGCGGCCCGGCCGACTCGAGTGCGTGGACCACCCG
>DATMMN010000107.1:0-4102 GCA_035569675.1 Acidimicrobiales bacterium
ACGTCGAGATGGTGGTCGTCCCGTCGACGAAGCGCACGGTGCCGCCGTCGGGGGCCGGGCTCACCGTCGCGGTGTAGGTGACCGACTGCGACGCTTGGGAGGGGTTGTTCGAGGAGACGACGCCGGTCGTGGTGGTGTTCCCTCCGGCAGAGGCCGCGTTCGCGTGCAGGATGACGAACGCAAGAGCGAGAGCTCCGGCGAGACAGGCCAGCTTCAGCCAGACGCTCGAGACAGCGCCCTCCCGATCGCGCGTGGCACTGTGCCGCCAGTTGCCGCCGTCCCCCATCCCCATCCCCTTCCACATCGGCACGTCGACGCGGAAAGTGAACCGTCAACGAAGAGGTCGCCAAGCCGCCCGAACATGATCTCGCCGGTCGATTCCCCAGAATGTGCCGCCACAGTAGTGGCGTCGGCGCGCGAACCTCGGCATGCAGAGCCTGCTTCGTCTGCAATTCCAGTTGGACTCTGCCGCGCGTCCGCGGAGCCCGTCGCGGCGCGACCGCGCGGTTCGTCGCGGCGCGACCGCGCGTCAGTAACCGAGCCGGTCCAGCATCTCCTCGCGGTTCTGCCATCGGCGTTCGACCTTCACGTGCAGGTCGAGATACGTGCCTTCGGGAAGCTGCTCGCGGACGGCGATGCCGACCTGCTTCAGGATCTCGCCGCCCTTTCCGATGACGATGGCCTTCTGGGAATCGCGCTCGACGATGATCTCGACGCGGATGACCGGCCCTTCCCATTCGGTCACCCGGCAGGTGATCGCGTGCGGCAGCTCGTCTCGGGTCTTGGCCAGGAGCTGCTCACGGACGAGCTCGGCGATCCACAACGCCTCGGGCGTGTCGGTCACGACGTCGGGCGGGAAGAACGGCGGGCCGTCGGGCAGCCGCCCGATCAGGTATGCGGTCAACTCCTCCACTCCCTGACCGGTGCGCGCCGAGACCGGGAAGTACTCGGCGTCGGGGAGGTCGGCGAGCGCGTCGACGGCCTCCTTGGCCTCCGCCAGTCGTTCGAGCACCCGCGCCGTCGGGGCGCGGTCGGTCTTGTTCACCACGACGACCAGGCCGGGTTCCGCGCCGGCATCGGCGGCCCGGCGCAGGTGACGGACCGAGCGCTCGAGCACGGTCCGATCGCCGGGACCGACCGCAGCGGTGGCGTCGACCATCGCCATGATCACGTCGACCTCCAAGAGCGCATCCGTCGCGGTCTCGTTCAGCCGGGTGCCCAGCGCGCTGCGCGGGCGGTGGATGCCGGGGGTGTCGACGAAGACGACCTGCGCGTCGGCCGTCTCGTCGTGCAGCACGCCGAGGATGCGGTGCCGCGTCGTGTTGGGCCGGGCCGACGTGATCGCCACCTTGGTGCCCACCATCGTGTTCACGAGCGTCGACTTGCCCACGTTGGGCCGCCCCACGACCGCGACGAATCCCGAGCGCATGGCGCTCAGTTGCCGGTGTGCGACGCGTCGCCGGCGCGCCGCGCGTCCAGCACGGCCCCACCGTCGGTCGGCTCGTCGTCCTCGTCGGGGCCGCCGGTGGGCTCGATCCGCACCCGCCCGATCCGCCGGCCCCGGACGTCGAGCGCGGTCAGACGGAAGCCGTCAGCCTCGACGGAGTCACCGGCGTCGGGCACCCGCCCCACGAGGTCGAGCATGAGCCCGCCGACCGTGTCCCACGGCCCGTGCGGCAGGTCCGACCCGAGCAGCTCGCCGGCGTCGTCGATCGAGTAGCCCGCGGGCACCGTCACGGAGCCGTCGTCGAGCCGCTCGACCGTCGGCTCCTCGACGTCGAACTCGTCCACGATGTCACCCACCAGCTCCTCGAGGAGGTCCTCCAGCGTGATGACGCCAGCGGTGCCGCCGTACTCGTCGACCACGATCGCCATGTGGAACTTCTCCTCCTGCATCTCGCGCAGAAGGTCCGACACCTCCTTGGACTCGGGCACGAACTTCGCCGGCCGCATGCTGGCCCGCACGGCCTGGCCGGACTTGCCCGCGCGCTCGTCGCGCGCCATGTCCTTGGCGTACGCGATCCCGATGATGTCGTCGATCCCGGCCTCTTCGACCGGGATCCGGCTGTACCCCGCCGCCAGGGCCGTTTCGAGCGCGTCCCGCACGGTGGATTGCGCCTCGACCGTCACCATGTCGGGACGCGGCGTCATCACCTCGCGCGCCACCGTGTCGCCGAAGTCGATGATGGAGTGGATGAACGTGCGCTCGTCCTTCTCGATCACCTTCTCCTCGTGCGCCACGTCGGCCATGGCCTTCAACTCGGAATCGGTGATGAAGGAGTGCGGCATGTCCTCCTCGTCCTCGCCGACGCCGATGATCCGGTTGGCCAGCCCGATGAGGAGAACGGAGAGCCACCGTATCGGCGGGAACCGGGTCAGGGTGCTCACGAACGGGGCGCTCAGGAGCGCGGCGCGGTCCGCGTTCCTGACCGCCCAGTTCTTCGGCACGGCCTCGAAGAACACGAAGATGACGACGACCTCGAAGACGATGCCGAGCAGCACGCCCCAGGGACCGAAGACGTGCTCGGCCACGAGGCCGACGAGGGTGGCGGAGACCAGCTGGCAGATCAGAACGAGCAGGAGGATCGGGTTGAGGAAGTTGGCCGGATTCTCCACCAGCCGCGCCAGCTGGCGTGCGCCCCGGCGCTTCTCGTCGACGAGCGCCTTGGCCTTGACCCGGGTCATCCGCACGAGGCTCGTCTCGGCCATCGCCAGCACGCCCGAGCCTGCGAGCAGCACGGCGATGACGACGATGAAGATGGCGTCCTCCGCCCCGAAGGTCGACGCCAGCAGCGGGCCCACGCTCACGCCCCCGGATCGACCCGGTAGAACCGCTGCAACAATTGCCGCTCGAGTGCCTCCATCCTCTCGGCCTCGGCGTCCTTTTCGTGGTCCATGCCGAGCAAGTGGAGCAACCCGTGCACGACCAACAGCGCGATCTCGTCGTCGAGCGGGACCCCGTGCTCCTCGGCGTTGCGCGCGGCCACCACGGGACAGATGACGACGTCGCCGAGCAGCGTGAGCGGGCCCTCCTCCGCGGACGTGCCCGGCCCGGTGCCGCCGAAGTCCGGCAGGCGCCCGGTCGGGCCGGGCTCCTCCTCCATGGGGAACGACAACACGTCGGTCGCCCCCGTCTTGCCGAGGAACTGCTCGTTGAGCTTGGCCATGGCCTCCTCGTCGACGAAGAGCAACGAGACCTCCGTCTCACCCTTCACCTTCCGCGCCGTGAGCACCTGCCGCGCCAGCTCGGCCCAGCGGGCCACGTCCATCGGATGGGCCTGTTGTTCGTCGGCGGCGAAGACGTCGATGGTCACTTGGTGTGACCAGCCCGCCCTTCCGCCATGTCGTAGGCGTCGACGATGTCGGCCACGATCTTGTGTCGGATCACGTCCCGGCGGGTCAGGTGGACGAACGCGATGTCGTCGATCCCGCCGAGCACAGGCTCCAGGCCGACCAACCCCGATCGCGCCCCCGGCACGTCGATCTGCGTGACGTCGCCGGTGACGACGCACTTCGAACCGAAGCCGATACGGGTGAGGAACATCTTCATCTGCTCGGGCGTCGTGTTCTGCGCCTCGTCGAGGATGATGAACGAGCTGTTCAGCGTCCGGCCGCGCATGAAGGCCAGCGGTGCGACCTCGATGGTGCCGCGGTCGAGCAGGCGTTGCGCACCCTCGGGCTCGAGGAGGTCGTACAGCGCGTCGTAGAGCGGGCGCAGGTACGGGTCGACCTTGGCCATGAGGTCGCCGGGCAGGAAACCGAGGCGCTCCCCTGCCTCGACCGCCGGCCGGGTGAGGATGATGCGCGACACCTGGCGCGACTGCAATGCGTGCACGGCCTGGGCGACGGCGAGGTACGACTTGCCGGTCCCGGCCGGGCCGATGCCGAACGTGATGACGTTCTGCGAGATGGCGTCGACGTAACGCTTCTGTCCAGCCGTATTGGGTCGCACGGTCTTGCCGCCCGCGGCACGCACCACCTCGGAGCGGAGGACCTCGCTCGGCCGGATGTCCTCGCGCACCATGTCGATGGTGCGGGCCAGGGTGGACGAGTCGATGTCCCGGCCCGCCTGCACCATCAAGATGAGCTCCTCGAAGAGCCG
>DATMMN010000108.1:0-2366 GCA_035569675.1 Acidimicrobiales bacterium
CCGGGAGAACAATCTCAAGGACGTCAGCATCGAGATCCCGAAGCGCCGTTTCACGGTGTTCACCGGCGTCTCCGGCTCGGGCAAGAGCTCGCTGGTGTTCGGCACGATCGCCGCGGAGTCGCAGCGGCTGATCAACGAGACCTACAGCGCTTTCGTGCAGGGCTTCATGCCGACGTTGGCGCGGCCCGAGGTCGACGTGCTCGAAGGGCTGACGACCGCGATCGTCGTCGACCGGGAGCGGATGGGTATCGACCCCGATCCTCGATCGACGGTCGGCACCGTGACCGACTCGGGCGCGATGCTGCGCATCCTCTTCAGCCGGCTCGGGCAGCCGCACATCGGCTCGCCGGGCGCGTTCTCCTTCAACGTCGCCTCGGTCCGGGCGAGCGGTGCGATCACGGTCGAGCGAGGGGCCGGCAGGACCCAGACCAAGAAGGCGACGTTCACCCGTCTGGGCGGCATGTGCTCACGCTGCGAGGGCCGGGGCTCGGTCACCGACTTCGACCTTGCTGCGCTGTACGACGACAGCAAGTCGCTGAGCGAGGGTGCGCTCACGATCCCCGGCTACAGCATGGACGGTTGGTATGGCCGCATCTTCACGGGCTGCGGGTTCTTCGACCCGGACAAGCCGATCCGCAAGTTCACCAAGAAGGAGCTCGGCGACCTCCTCTACAAGGAGCCGACCAAGATCAAGGTCGAGGGCATCAACCTGACCTACGAGGGCCTGGTCCCGAGGATCCAGAAGTCGATGCTGTCCAAGGACGTCGACTCGCTGCAGCCGCACGTCCGCGCCTTCGTGGAGCGGGCGGTCACGTTCGCCACCTGCCCCGAGTGCGGCGGCACCCGGCTCAGCGAGGAGGCTCGGTCGTCGATGATCCAGGGGCTCAACATCGCCGACGTCTGCGCGATGCAGATCACCGACCTCGCCGAGTGGGTGCAGGGTCTGGACGAACCCTCGGTCGCGCCGCTGCTGGAGGCGCTGCAGCAGACCCTCGACTCGTTCGTGCAGATCGGGCTGGGCTACCTCTCGCTGGACCGGCCGTCGGGCACGCTGTCGGGCGGCGAGGCGCAGCGCGTCAAGATGATCCGCCACCTCGGCTCCTCGCTGACCGACGTCACCTACGTCTTCGACGAGCCGACGATCGGGCTGCACCCGCACGACATCCAGCGGATGAACGGCCTGCTGCTGGCGCTGCGCGACAAGGGCAACACGGTGCTGGTCGTCGAGCACAAGCCGGAGGCGATCGCGATCGCCGACCACGTCGTCGATCTCGGCCCCGGCGCGGGCAGCGCCGGTGGCGAGGTGGTGTTCGAGGGCACCGTCGAGGAGCTGCGGGCCAGCGGCACCGTCACCGGCCGCCATCTCGACGACCGGGCCACCCTCAAGGAGAGTGTGCGGACGCCCATCGGCACGTTGGAGATCCGCGGCGCCAGCACCCACAACTTGCGGGACGTCGACGTCGACATCCCGCTCGGGGTGCTGGTCGTCGTCACCGGTGTGTCCGGCTCCGGCAAGAGCTCGCTCGTGCACGGGTCGATCCCCGCCGGCGCGGGTGTGGTGTCGATCGACCAGAACGCGATCCGCGGCTCGCGACGGAGCAACCCGGCGACCTACACCGGACTGCTCGACCCGATCCGCAAGGCGTTCGCGAAAGCAGGCGGCGTCAAGCCGGCGCTGTTCAGCGCCAACTCCGAGGGCGCCTGCCCCAACTGCAACGGCGCCGGCGTCATCTACACCGACCTGGCGACGATGGCGGGCGTCGCCACCACCTGCGAGGAGTGCGAGGGGAAGCGATACCAGGCATCGGTGCTGGACTACCGCCTCGGCGGCCGCGACATCAGCGAGGTGCTCGCGATGTCGGTGACCGAGGCCGAGGAGCTCTTCGGCGCCGGCGAGGCGCGCACGCCGGCCGCGCACGCCATCCTCGAGCGGCTCGCCGACGTCGGGCTCGGCTACCTCAGCCTCGGCCAGCCGCTCCCCACGCTCTCCGGCGGCGAGCGCCAGCGACTCAAGCTAGCCACCCGCATGGCGGAGAAACGGTCGAGTCGGTCCCGCCAGGTGGGGGGGACCGAGTGGGTGGGCGAGACCGATTCCATCTACGTTCTCGACGAGCCGACCGCCGGCCTGCACCTCGCCGACGTCGAGCAGCTGCTCGGCCTGCTCGACCGGCTCGTCGACTCCGGCAAGTCGGTGATCGTCATCGAGCACCACCAGGCGGTGATGGCGCACGCCGACTGGATCGTCGACCTTGGTCCTGGCGCCGGCCATGACGGCGGGCAGGTCGTCTTCGAGGGCACGCCCGCCGAGCTTGTCGCCGATCGCTCGACTCTCACGGGCAAGCACCTCGCTGACTACGTCGGCGCTT
>DATMMN010000109.1:0-22998 GCA_035569675.1 Acidimicrobiales bacterium
CGACCCGCCCGTTCATCCGGGCGTACCCGCACGTGATCGACATGGCCCAGTGGCGGTGCACCTCGAAGTACTCACCGTCGTCGACCACCGCGGCGATGATCTTCTTCATGTCGTAGGGCTGGTTGGGCGACACCGGCAGGAAGTCGATGAGCTCGGTGACCTGTCGGTCCGGCTCGTCGCCCGTCAGCTCGACCGGCGCCTCCTCCAGGTTGTTGGACGGGAGGAAGGACAGCAGGTGCCGCACTTCGTCGAGGCACGCCTTCTCGTCGGGCGACACGAAGGTGGCGACGCCCGACTTGGTGGCGTGGCTCATCGCGCCACCGAGCTCCTCGAGCGTCACGTCCTCGCCGGTCACCGTCTTCACCACGTCGGGCCCCGTGATGAACATGTGCGAGGTGCCCTGCACCATGAAGATGAAGTCGGTCATGGCGGGCGAGTACACGGCGCCACCGGCGCAGGGCCCGAGGATCACGCTGATCTGGGGGATGACGCCCGACGCCGCGACGTTGCGGTGGAAGATGCCGCCGTAGGAGTGCAGGGAGACCACGCCCTCCTGGATCCGGGCGCCCGCCCCGTCGTTGAGGCCGATCATCGGGACCCCGGTCGAAGCGGCCAGGTCCATCACCTTGTGGATCTTCTCCGCGAAGACCTCGCCCAGGGCGCCCCCGAAGACCGTGAAGTCCTGGCTGAAGAGGCAGACCCGGCGCCCGTCGATGGTCCCGAACCCGGTCACGACGCCGTCGGTGTACGGCCGGTTGTCCTCGAGACCCATGCCATGGGCCCGGTGCCGGGCCAGCATGTCGAGCTCCTGGAAGGACCCCTCGTCCAGCAGGTATTCGATCCGCTCCCGGGCGGTCAGCTTGCCCTTGGCATGGTGGCGTTCGACGGCCCGGGGGCTTCCGGCGTTGAGGGCCTCGTTCTTGCGTTCGGCCAGCTCGGCCAGGCGTTCGGCCATGGAGTGTTCCATGGCTTCGAGGGTACAGCGGCGCGGGTGCGGCCTGAAATTGGGACCGTAAGAGACCCCACGAGAAGCCGTTCTAATTCTCGACGGAAAATACCTGGTCCCACCAGGAAAAAGATCAGGCGCAAGGGCCCAGAGGCCCGGACCGACGGCCCGACCTCAATGGGGGGGAGACGATGACGCTTCTGCAAGTGGCGGAAGCTGAAGTTCGATTTGGAGGTGTGCACGCGCTGCGGGGCGTGAATCTCGACGTCGCGCCCGGCCTCGTTACCGGTCTCATCGGCCCCAACGGCGCCGGGAAGACCACCTGCTTCAACGCCATCTGCGGGCTGCAGAGCCTCAACGGCGGTCGCATCACCTTCGACGGCCACGACATGACCGCGTTGAAGCCCCATCAGCGCGCCCGGCTCGGCATCGCCCGCACCTTCCAGCGCCTCGAGGTGTTCGGCTCGCTGTCCGTGCGCGAGAACGTGCTGGCGGCCGCCGAGATCCGGCGGCGCTGGTCCCGCGACCGCTCCGATGCCGCGGCCAACGCCGACGGCGTCCTGTCCCTGGTCGGGCTGAGCCATCTGGCCGACCGGGCGGCCGACACGCTCCCCACGGGCCAGGCCCGGCTGCTCGAGCTGGCCCGGTCCCTGGCTACCCGGCCCCGTCTGCTGCTGCTCGACGAGCCCTCCTCCGGGCTGGACGACACCGAGAGCGACGAGCTCGGCGACCTGCTCTGCCAGCTGGCGCGGGCGGGCATGGGCGTCCTGCTGGTGGAGCACGACATGGGTCTCGTCATGCGCATCTGCGCCCAGATCAACGTGCTCGACTTCGGCGCCGTCCTGATGGTGGGCGGACCGGACGAGGTGCGCGCCGACGAGCGGGTGCGGGCTGCCTACCTCGGTGCGGCGGACGACCCCGAGGACACTGAGCCCGCGGCCGGCGAGAGCGCGCCGGTCCCGGCGGCGGCGGGGACGAATGGCTGACGCGGCCACGAAGCCGGTGCCGCCGGTGCTCGAGCTCCGGCGCGTGCACGCGGGATACGGGCAGATCGAGGTGCTGCACGGCATCGACCTCGCCGTGAGCACCGGGTCGGTGCTCGCCCTCCTCGGTCCGAACGGCGCCGGGAAGTCGACGACGCTGAAGGTGGCCAGCGGCCAGATGGAGCCGACGAAGGGCTGCTTCCACGTCCTCGGGCGCCACGCCAACGGCATGCGCCCCGACAGGCTGGCCCGCGCCGGGCTGTGCACGCTGCCCGACGGGCGCGGCATCTTCCCGAACCTGACCGTCATGGAGAACCTGCGTCTGATGACCTACGGCGGGCCCTCCCGTTCGCATGTTGAGCAGATGGCCTTCACCCGCTTCCCGCGCCTGGCCGAGCGGCGGCACCAGCTCGCCGGCACGCTCTCGGGCGGCGAGCAGCAGATGCTCGCCATGGCCCGCACGCTGAGCGTCGAGCCCGCGGTGCTGCTCCTCGACGAGATCTCCATGGGGCTGGCCCCGATGATCGTGGACGAGCTCTACGCGCTGGTGAAACAGATCGCCGACGAAGGGGTGGCGGTGATCCTGGCGGAACAGTTCGCCGCCACCGCGCTCGGTGTCGCGACTGACGTCGCCGTCGTGGTCCAGGGGCGCATCGTGGCCGCCGGCAAGCCGGACGAGCTGCCCGACGACCTGGCCGACGCCTATCTCGGCGGTGCCGCCGCATGAGGGCGACCGCGCGCGTCCGCCGTCTCGTGGTGCTGGGCGCCTCCGCCGCGCTCTTGGTCACCGGCGGCTCGGGACTGCTCGCCGTCGCCCTGTCGAACGGGCCGGCCGGCGCCGACAACAACCTGGGTGGCTTCACGGTCAACGCGTTGGCCGAGTCGATCTCGGTGCAGTACGAGCAACCCAACTTCCCCGTCCCGGCGAACCCGTCGCTGGAGTTCGACGAGGGCTATGCCGCGTCGTCGGACAACTACGGCCCGACCGGGTCGGCCACGGCCTCGACGCTCTACCCGGGCCAGGTCGTGGCGAACGCCGGCCCTCAGCTCGCGCTGCTGGTGCCGGGCGTGCCGCTGCCGCCTGCACCGACGTGGCCGCTCCAGGCGGTCAGCGACTTCCCGCAGAAGCCCAACAGCGCGTCGACCGACATGCCCGGATTGAACATGGACGCCCAGAGCTCGACCGACGGGAACACCGCCACCGCGACGCTCGGCAACGACGCCGCGACGGCCGGCTCCACCGGCGGCAACCCCACCCAGCAGGCGCCGTCGGGCTCGGGCAACCTCCTCGCGGGCTCGAACGCACTCCTCGGGGTCGGCGGGCTGTCGGCCAACTCTTCGGCGCAGGCACCGTCGATCAAGGCCACCGCGGACGCCACCGCCACCGTCGGCGGCATTTCCATGCTGGGGGGCTTCATCTCCATCGGCAGCATCACGTCGACCGCGGACGCCTCGTCCGACGGCACCACCGGCAAGGTCACCGGGTCGACCCAGGTGCAGAACGTGTCGATCGCCGGCGAGCAGGTCTCCATCACGGCCGACGGCATCCAGGCGCCCTCCGGCAAGCCGCTCGGGTCGCTACCCGTCTCGGCCCTGAACACGCTGCTCAAGGAGCTCGGCATCACGATCGCAGTGACGAACACCACCGACAAGGTCAGCGGGCCCTCGGCCAGCCGCGAGCTCGACGGCCTCGAGATCCAGGTCAACCTCAACACGCTCGACACCGCCGCCAACAAGTTCGCGTCGCTGCTCCCGGCGAAGCTCATCTCCCAGCTGCCGTTCGCCATCCCCAACGAGCAGCTGATCACGTTCTACTTCGGACGCGTGCAGGTGAGCTCCACCGCGTCGCCCAGCTTCGTCGTCTCGAACTCGGGCAGCACCGGCGCCGCGGCGCCGGCGTCGTCGTCCCCGTCGACCGGCGTGTCGGCCACCGGCAACACCGGGAACAGCTTCACCGGCAGCACCGGCGCCGGCACCGCCGGCGGCAGCTTCGCCGGCAACACCGGGAGCGCCGGCTCGTCGCCGTCGGGGAGCAACGGCACGGGCTCGCCGGTCGTGTCGCCGCAGTCGTCGACCGTGGGGGCGACCTTCAAGGGGGTCGGCGCCGCGCTCATCCTGCTCGGCCTGCTCGCGGCGGCCGCCCTGGCTTACCTCTACAAGCGCGCCGACGACATGACCGACGCCCTCGGCACCACCTGTTCGGAGGGAGACCCCCTCATGGAGCGCTTCACCGTCACGCCCGACGAATTGTCTGACTTCGGAGGATTCGGCTGATGAAATTTCCTGGAAGATCGTCCGGAGAGCCCGACCCGGGGGAGGTCACCCGGCTCTCTTCGAGCTCCGACTTCAGCGGGCTCGCGGGGCCCGTGGTCGTCCCGCCGGCTCCCGCCGCACCCGAGGGCGAGGCCAACGGCGCCACGCCCGTGCCGACGCGCCTGCAACGGCTGGCCGCGGTGGTGGACCGGGCGCGGCCGGGGCGCAGCAGCCGCAACGTGCGCAAGTGGCTCGAGTGGATCGGCATGGCGCTCGTCGTGTTCGGGTTCGTCTGCATCCTGCTCGGTTGGTACGGCGCGGCCAACAGCCCCTACCTCTACCAGGAGATCCCCTACGTCATCTCGGGCGGCCTGCTCGGCGTGGCGCTGGTGATCGGGGGCGGCGTCCTGGTCCGCTCCGCGTGGACCATGCGGCAGATCGAAGAGGAGCGGCGCAACGCGCTCGCCATCGTGCGCTCCGTCGACCGGCTCGAGCGCATCCTGCGCAGTCTCGACGAGGCGCGCCGCAGCGACCGTGAGGAGCACGTATGACGTTCGTCCGCAAGCGCCAACGCGTCGCCGTCGCGGTGTCCGTAGCCGCCCTCGCGCTGCTGGCCTCGGCCTGCGGCTCGCGGTTGACCGGGTCCCAGGCCGCGCTGGCGCAGGGCGCATTCGGGCATTCGGGCAACGGCAACTCCGGCACCGGCACCGGGGTCGCGACGGGCACCCAGGCCCTGGGCGCGACGTCGACCGGTTGCGCGTCGTCCTCGACCACGACGACCACCTCCAAGTCGTCCTCGTCCCCGACGACCGCCGCCAAGTCGTCCACGACGACGACGAAGCCGAAGTCGGGTGCCGCGTCGACGACGTCGAGCACGACCACGACGACGGCGCCGTGCGCGAGTTCGAGCTCCCCCGGCTTCGCGGCCGGCTCGCCCGGTAGCAGCGGGTCCGCGGGCACCCACGCCGGCGGCGGCACCGCCACCGCCGGCGCTGCCAATCCGGCCACCTTGGCCGGCGTGTCGAACGGCTCCGGCGCGTGCGGCGCGAACGGCAACCAGGCGCCGGCCGGCGGCAACGGCGGCGCCACGGCGACCGGCGTGACCGCCACCACGATCACCGTCGGCAACATCTCGAGCATCAGCGGCGTTGCTCCGGGCCTCACCCAGAGCGCGCAGCAGGCCATCGAGGCCTGGGCCGCCTACGTGAACAGCACCGGCGGCATCTGCGGCCGGCAGATCAAGGTCCAGCCCTTCGACGACGGCAACGACTCGGGGCAGAACTACGCCGACGCGTCACAGGCCTGCTCGAGCGACTTCGCCATGGTGGGCAACGCGTCGGGTTTCGACGACGGGAGCGCCCAGGCGGTGAACGGCTGCGGCATCCCCACCCTGTCGGCCGAGGTCTCGACGGCGGCCGCGGGCGGCACCCCCGACATCTTCGGCGCCAGCCCGGGTGACGACCACAACTACCCGCTCGGCCCGGGCAACTACATCAAGGCGACGTATCCGAACGCCATCAAGCACGCCGCCGAGATCTACCTCCAGGTGCCCGCCACGGCCAGCCAGGCGGCCCACGAGATCGCCGCCAACACCAGCATCGGCTTCCAGTACACGCCGGCCAACGGCATCGCGACGACGCCGACGAACGCCAACTACGGCACCATCGTCCAGCAGCTGCAGAGCCAGGGCACCCAGTACGTGTCCGAGTACTCCGACGACAACTCCGCCGAGCGCCTGCTCCAGGCCATGCAGCAGGCGAACTACGCGCCCCAGGTCGTCGACTGGATCTCCGAGGAGTACTCGCCCCAGTTCGCCCAGCAGACCTCGCCCGAGTCCAACGGCAACCTCGTGGCGATGACGGCGACCGCCGGCTACGAGGACGCCGCCAGCATCCCCGGCCTCCAGCTCATGGAGCAGTGGATGGACCGGGTCGCCGGCGCCGGCAACTGGCACAAGGACATCTTCGCCATCCTCGCCTGGTCGGCCGGGCTCGCCTTCGAGCAGGCGGCCAAGCAGGTCGGGCCGGCCCTGACCCGGGCCGCGATCATCTCGAAGATCCAGGGGATCACCAACTGGACGGGCGGCGGGGTGACGCCGCCGACCGACATCGGGCCCAAGGTGCCCTCGAAGTGCTTCTTCTACGAGAAGATCCAGAACGGGGCGTTCCAGCGGGTCTACCCGACCGCACCGAACACCTACGACTGCAACAGCGGCTACCTGCAGTACTGACCGGCATGGGCAACCCCGCGACGGAGCGCTGAGCAGCGATGCACGCCTTTCTCGAGTACACGGTCATCGGCCTCGTGTTGGGGTCGGCCTACGCCGTCGCGGCCAGCGGCCTGGTGGTGACGTACTCCACCTCGGGCATCTTCAACATCGCCCACGGCGCCATCGGCATGTTCATGGCGTTCGTCTACTGGCAGCTGTCGGTGGGCTGGCACATCAACCAGGCCCTGTCGCTGGTCCTGACCGTGTTCGTGCTGGCCCCGTTGCTCGGCGCCGTGATCGAACGCACGATCATCCAGTGGATGGACCCGAACAACGTGGCGACGACGCTGGCCGTCACGGTGGGGCTGACGCTCCTCTTGTTCGGGCTCGTCAACAACTACATCTGGAAGCCGACGGCCCGGTCCGTGCCGCAGTTCTTCGGCTTCAGAGGCTTCAGCCTCTTCGGCGTGCACATCGACTACGAGGAGGTCATCACCGTCGGTGCCGCCATCGCCATCGCGGTCGTGCTGCGCCTCTTCCTCTACAAGACGCGGACCGGCATCGCCATGCGCGGCGTGGTCGACAACCGGCCCCTCGTGGGGCTCTTCGGCGGCCGGGCCTGGCAGCTGTCCACCCTCAGCTGGTCCATCGGCGCCTCGCTGGCCTCGGTCGCGGGCATCCTGGTCGCCCCGCGGATCCAGCTGCAGCCGCTGATCCTCACGCTGCTGGTCATCGACGCCTACGCCGCGGCGGTGTTCGGACGGCTGCGCAGCCTGCCGCTCACCTTCGCCGGCGGCCTCATCGTCGGGCTCGCCTCGTCGTACGCCCAGGGCTACGTGCCCAACAGCGGGAGCTTCTGGGCCTCGACGCCCGTCCAGGGCATCCTCACACTGTCGGTGCCGTCCGTCCTTCTCTTCATCTTCATCCTCGCCCTGCCCGCGCTCCGCCTGCGCACCGGCGCGCCGCAACGGCACGCGCCGCTCGCTCCCGCCAGCTTCCTGCGCTCCTTCCAGGGTGCGGTGCTCCTGATCGCGGCCGTCATCGTGGCGACTTCGTTCATGGGCCCGGGCAACATCATCAAGCTCGGCATCGGCCTGTCCCTCTCGCTCGTCTGCCTGTCGCTCGTCCCGCTCGCGGGGTACGGCGGCTTCATCTCGCTCTGCCAGCTGACCTTCGCCGGCATCGGCGCGTTCGCCATGTACAAGTGGGGCAGCGGCGGCTCGGTCTGGGGGCTGCTGGCGGCGGCCGCACTGGCGGGAGGGGTGGGGGCGGTCTTGGCCTGGCCGGCGCTGCGGGTGCGCGGGATCTACCTGGCGTTGCTGACCATGGCGTTCGCCACGCTGTGCGACAACGCCCTGTTCCCGTGGTCGGCCATCTTCGGCTTCAACGGCTCGGTGGCCGTGCCGAAGCCGTCGCTCTTCGGGCTCCACATGACCTCGCCCAAGTCGTTCACCATCTTTCTCGCCGTGGCGTTCGCGCTGTTCTCCATGGGCGTCCTCGCCCTGCGCCGCGGGCCCTTCGGCCGGGTGATGGTGGGCATCAAGGACTCCGAGGCGGCCTGCGCCACGCTCGGCCTGTCGCTGCGCACCACCAAGCTCGCCGTCTTCATGCTCTCGGCCGCCATGGCGGGGGTCGCCGGCGCGTTCTACGGCGCCGCCAGCTCGGTCGCCACCCCCACCAGCTTCTTCGGGTTCGAGAGCCTGCTCATCCTGGCCGTGGCGGCGATCGGCGGCGTCTCGGTCTGCAGCGGGGCGCTGGCCGGCGGCCTCGCCCTCGGCTTCCTGCCCAACAACGCGCAGGACGTCTTCATCGGGGCGGGCACGATCATCCTGGCCTTCTACTCCGACGGCGTGCTCCCGCTCGTCTACTCGCGCTTCCACCGCTGGTGGGACGGGCTGGTGGCACCCCGGGACCAGGCGGTCCCGCTCGCCCCCGACGGCCGGGCCGGGACCCTCGCCGGGACCCGGGCGGCGTAGCAGGGCACGGCCGCCCTCCCGGAGGAACGGTCCCCCGGGGCGGGTGTCCCGGAGCATCGGGATTGCTCTTGTGCAGTCATCCGCTTGCTCGAGGCATAAGAGCCGGCCCGATGCACGAAGAAAGAGGCCCCGACCCCCGCCGAACGTGGCGGTGCACCAGGCCCGGCGCGGTTGTGAGACCCCCAGGCGACCGCTACACTCTTATCCCTGCCCAGTGCGGCTTCGGCCAGCGCGCGAGCGCCAGCACCGGGTGACCATTTTCTTCACTTCCGAGAGGTAGCGCGTGCCCACGATTGCCCAGCTCGTCCGCAAGGGACGGGAGGCCAAGGTGACCAAGACCAAGACCCCCGCCCTGAAGGGCGCGCCCCAGCGCCGGGGGGTCTGCACGCGCGTCTACACGACCACGCCCAAGAAGCCGAACTCGGCCCTGCGCAAGGTGGCCCGCGTCCGCCTCAGCTCGGGCGTCGAGATCACGGCCTACATCCCGGGCGTCGGCCACAACCTGCAGGAGCACTCCATCGTCCTCGTCCGCGGCGGCCGGGTGAAGGACCTGCCCGGTGTCCGTTACAAGGTCGTGCGCGGCGCGCTCGACACCTCGGGTGTGCGCGAGCGCGCCCAGGCCCGCAGCCGCTACGGCGCGAAGAAGGAGTCCTAGGCATGCCCCGCAACGGACCCGCCACCCGCCGCGAGCTCGCGCCCGACCCCGTCTACCGCTCCGTCCTGGTGACCCAGGTCGTGAACAAGGTGCTCTCGCGCGGCAAGCGCACGCTGGCCGAGAACATCGTCTACACCGCCCTCGAGCAGGTGCAGGAGAAGTCCGGCGGCGACCCCGTCGCCGCGCTCAAGCGCGCCGTCGAAAACACCCGGCCCGAGGTCGAGGTGAAGAGCCGCCGCGTCGGTGGCGCCACCTACCAGGTGCCGGTCGAGGTTCGGCCCCGCCGCGCCACCACCCTGGCCATCCGCTGGCTGACCACGTTCTCCCGGCAGCGCCGCGAGAAGACGATGGCCGACCGTCTGGCCAACGAAATCCTCGACGCGTCGAACAACATCGGCGCGTCGGTGAAGCGCCGCGAGGACATGCACAAGATGGCGGAGTCCAACCGCGCCTTCGCCCACTACCGCTGGTAGTGGAGCAGGTTCACAGGACTCTTAGGACACCCCGCAATGGCTGACCCCGTTCCCGCCCGCGACTTCCCGCTCGCCAAGACCCGCAACATCGGGATCATGGCGCACATCGACGCGGGCAAGACCACGACGACCGAGCGCATCCTCTACTACACCGGCCGCAACTACAAGATCGGCGAGGTGCACGAGGGCGCCGCGACCATGGACTGGATGGTCCAGGAGCAAGAGCGTGGCATCACCATCACCTCGGCCGCCACCACCTGCAAGTGGCGCGACAACGTGATCAACATCATCGACACCCCGGGCCACGTCGACTTCACCGTCGAGGTGGAGCGCTCGCTGCGCGTCCTCGACGGCGCGGTGGCCGTGTTCGACGCCGTCGCCGGCGTGGAGCCCCAGACCGAGACGGTGTGGCGCCAGGCCAACAAGTACAACGTGCCGCGCATCTGCTTCGTCAACAAGATGGACCGCATCGGCGCCGACTTCGAGCGCACCGTGCAGATGATCCGCGACCGCCTCGACGCGCTGCCGGCCGTGATCCAGCTGCCGATCGGCGCCGAATCCGAGTTCAAGGGCGTCATCGACCTGCTCGAAGAGAAGGCCCTGGTGTGGTCGTCCGACATGGGCGAGGAGTGGGCGACCCTCGACGTCCCCGCCGACCTGGCGTCCGAGACCGAGGACGCGCGCCACCAGCTGATCGACGTCGTGTCCAACTACGACGACACGATCATGGAGAAGTACCTCTCCGAGGAGCCGATCACGGCCGACGACCTGCGCCGCGCTCTGCGCACGGCCACGCTGGCCGCCGCCGTGGTGCCGGTGCTCTGCGGGTCGGCCTTCAAGAACAAGGGCGTGCAGCCCATGCTCGACGCCGTGGTCGACTACCTGCCGAGCCCGCTCGACCTGCCGCCGACCCAGGGGCACAAGCCGGGCAAGAGCGAGGAGATCGAGGAGCGCAAGGCCGACGACGCCGACCCCTTCTCAGCGCTGGCCTTCAAGATCATGACCGACCCCTTCGTCGGCAAGCTGACCTACATCCGCGTCTACTCGGGCACGCTCGGCAAGGGCGGGACGGTCACCAACTCGACCAAGGACAAGAAGGAGCGGGTGGGGCGCATCCTCCAGATGCACGCCAACCACCGCGAGGACAAGGACGCCATCTTCGCCGGCGACATCATGGCGGTGGTCGGGCTGAAGAACACCACGACGGGCGACACGCTGTGCGACCCGACGCATCCCATCCAGCTCGAGGCGTTGGAGTTCCCCGAGCCCGTGATCCACGTGGCCGTCGAGCCGAAGACGAAGGCGGACCAGGACAAGCTGTCCCGCGCCCTCTACGCGTTGAGCGAGGAGGACCCGACGTTCCGCGTCCGCTCCGACGAGGAGACGGGCCAGACGGTCATCAGCGGCATGGGCGAGCTGCACCTCGAGGTGCTCGTCGACCGCATGCTGCGCGAGTTCAGCGTCGACGCCAACGTCGGCAAGCCGCAGGTGGCCTACCGCGAGACGATCCGCAAGCCGGTCGAGAAGATCGAGGAGCGCTACATCCGCCAGACCGGTGGCCGCGGCCAGTACGGCCACGTCGTCATCAGCGCCGAGCCCACGGGGCCCGGGGGCGGCTACGAGTTCGTCGACAAGATCACCGGCGGCGCGATCCCCAAGGAGTACATCCCCTCGGTCGACGCCGGCATCCAAGAGGCGCTCACCGCGGGCGTGCTCGCCGGCTACCCGACGGTGGACGTGCGGGTCACGCTGACCTACGGCTCGTACCACGACGTCGACTCCTCGGAGATGGCGTTCAAGATCGCCGGCTCCATGGCGATCAAGAAGGCGCTCCACGCGGCCAGCCCGGTGCTCCTCGAGCCCGTCATGGCCGTGACCGTCACGACGCCGGAGAACTTCGTCGGCGACGTCATGGGTGACCTGTCCTCCCGCCGGGGCCGGGTCGGCGAGATGGAGCAGCAAGGCACGGCCCAAGTGATCAATGCGCACGTCCCGCTCGCCGAGATGTTCGGCTACGCTACCGACCTGCGTTCTCGCACCCAGGGACGCGCCACGTACACGATGCAATTCGAGTCGTACAACGAAGTGCCCGAGTCGATCTCCAAGGAGATCATCGCCCGGGCCCATGGGGAATAGCCGGGCCAGCCAGGCACCGGCCAGCGAAGAAACCAAATAAATCAGGAGTAGCGAGGCGATGGCCAAGCAAAAGTTCGAGCGCACGAAGCCACACGTGAACGTCGGGACCATGGGTCACATTGACCATGGCAAGACGACGCTGACGGCCGCCATCACGAAGGTCCTCTCGGAGAAGAACCCGAACACGTCGTTCACGAAGTTTGAGGACATCGACAAGGCGCCCGAGGAGAAGCAGCGCGGCATCACCATCACCATCGCCCACGTCGAGTACGAGACCGAGAAGCGCCACTACGCGCACGTCGACATGCCGGGCCACGCCGACTACATCAAGAACATGATCACCGGCGCCGCCCAGATCGACGGCGCCATCCTGGTCGTGTCCGCCGCCGACGGCCCGATGCCCCAGACCCGTGAGCACGTGCTGCTGGCCCGCCAGGTCGGCGTGCCCTACATCGTGGTCGCGCTGAACAAGGCCGACATGGTCGACGACGAGGAGCTGCTCGAGCTCGTCGAGCTCGAGGTGCGCGAGCTCCTCAGCCAGTACGAGTTCCCCGGCGACGACACCCCGATCATCCGGGTCTCCGCGCTCAAGGCCCTCGAGGGCGACCCCGAGTGGAGCGAGAAGATCGTCGAGCTGATGGACGCGGTCGACAACTACATCCCCGAGCCCGAGCGCGACGTCGACAAGCCGTTCCTGATGCCGGTCGAGGACGTCATGTCCATCACCGGCCGCGGCACCGTCGTCACCGGCAAGGTGGAGCAGGGTGTGGTCAAGGTGGGCGAGGAAGTCGCCATCATCGGCCTGCGCGACACGCAGAAGACGACGGTCACCGGCGTCGAGATGTTCCGCAAGCTCCTCGACCAGGGCCAGGCCGGCGACAACATCGGCGCCCTCCTGCGCGGCACCAAGAAGGAAGAGGTCGAGCGCGGCCAGGTGCTGGCCAAGCCCGGCTCCATCACGCCGCACACGAACTTCGAGGCCGCGGTCTACGTGCTGAACAAGGAGGAGGGCGGCCGCCACAAGCCGTTCTTCACCCACTACCGGCCGCAGTTCTACTTCCGCACCACCGACGTGACGGGCGAGATCCAGCTGCCCGAGGGCACCGAGATGGTCATGCCCGGCGACAACACCGACATGGTGGTCGAGCTGGGCAAGCCGATCGCCATGGAGGAGGGCCTGCGCTTCGCCATCCGCGAGGGCGGCCGCACCGTCGCCTCCGGCCGCGTCACCAAGATCCTCAAGTAGTCCCGACCCCGAGAGCGAGTACCGAGCACACATGGCAGACGGCCCGAAGCAGAAGATCCGCATCAGGCTGAAGGCCTACGACCACGAGATCCTCGACCAGTCGACGGAGAAGATCGTCCAGACGGTCCTCCGCACGCAGGCCAAGGTGCTCGGGCCCGTCCCGCTGCCGACGGACAAGCACCGCTACACGGTGATCCGCTCGCCGCACAAGTACAAGGACTCGCGCGAGCACTTCGAGATGCGGGTGCACAAGCGCCTGGTCGACATCGTCGAGCACACGCCCAAGACCGTCGACTCGCTCCAGCGCCTCGACCTGCCGGCGGGCGTGGACATCGAGATCAAGATCCAGACCGCCTGACGGCGGGCGACCCCGCCCGCCCCGCCGGACGCCTGGCAGGGGGGCGGACCATGGTGTAACCTCACGGGCCGCCGAATTCGGCTGCTCAGAGGCGAAATTGCGGCGCTCCGGCGTTGCATCGGACAACAGACGTGCGTGATCGCCGGCTTACGGGCCGGTACCTCACGCCGAACCATTCGAGCGCTCCGCTCGGGATTCCCGGGCGGAGCGTCTGCGTGCGCAGGGAGGGTTCCTGTGCCCGCGGGACCAGCAGCACGCAGAACTCACAGAACGATTCAGGAAGAAGAGGACACGTGGCTACCAAGGCCATCGTCGGCGAGAAAGTCGGCATGACCCAGGTCTGGGACGACCAGAACCGCGCCATACCGGTGACGGTCCTGAAGGTCGCGCCCGTGCGCGTGGTCCAGGTGAAGACGCCCGAGTCCGACGGCTACGCCGCCCTGCAGGTGACGTGGGGCTTCCGGCGCAACTCCACGCTGTCCAAGCCGCAGCTCGGCCACTACGCCAAGGCGGGCGTGAACCCTGGCCGCAAGCTGGTGGAGCTTCGCCTCGACGACGTCGCGGACTACACCGTGGGCCAGGAGCTGGCGGCCGACCTGTGGGAGGCGGGTGAGCGCGTCGACGCCATCTCGGTCTCCAAGGGCAAGGGCTTCGCCGGCGGCATGAAGCGGCACAACTTCAAGGGCCAGGGCGGAGGGCACGGCAACCACGGCCACCACCGGGCCCCGGGCTCGATCGGCGCCTGCGCCACCCCCTCGCGCGTCTTCAAGGGCACGAAGATGGCCGGCCAGATGGGCGGCATCCAGGTGACCGCGCTGAACCTCGAGGTGGTCTCGGCCGACGCCGAGCGCGAGCTGGTGCTGGTCAAGGGCGCGGTGCCCGGCGCCCGCGGCAGCGTCGTCGTGCTACGTGACTCGGTGAAGACGCCCAAGACTGCGGGCAGGTCGCGATGACGGCCACCTCGACGCCTCACGATGTGACGGAGCGCACGGGCTCGATCCTGGGCCACACCATGAAGAAGGACCGCCCGTCGCCGGTGCAGCGCACGGGCCTCAAGCGCAACGCGGCGGGCCACGATCTCGGCACGGTCGACCTCGAGCCGACGGTGTTCGGCCTCACGCCCAACCGCGCCGTGCTCCACCAGGTGGTGACCGCGCAGCTGGCCGCCGTCCGCGCCGGGACGCAGTCGACCAAGACGCGGGCCGAGGTGCGGGGCGGCGGCGCCAAGCCGTTCCGCCAAAAGGGGACCGGCCGGGCGCGGCAGGGCTCCAGCCGTTCGCCGTCGATGAGCGGCGGCGGTGTCGCACTCGGGCCGAAGCCGCGCAGCTACGAGCAGCACACACCGAAGAAGATGATCCGCCTGGCGCTGTTGTCTGCGTTGAGCGACATGGCCGAGACCGAGCGGGTCGTCGTCCTCACCGATTGGGAGATCGAGGAGCCCGACACACGGGCGGCCGCGGTGACCCTCAAGAAGCTGCGCGTCGACGGCACGGTACTGTGCGTGCTGGCCAACGACGAAATCGACATCGCCCTCTCGCTGCGCAACATTCCGGAGGCCTCCATCACCACCCACGCCGAGCTCTCGGCCCACGACGTGGTGCGGGCCGACTGGATCGTCTTCACCGAGCGCACCCTTCCCGCCTCGCCCTCGGACTTCTCGGGCACCCACCTGAGGGAGGCGCCGCCTGCTCCGACCAGGCCGGCCAAGCCCGAGGCGGACGCCGCTCCGGCGGCCAAGACCGAGAAGGCGGCTCCCGCCAAGAAGGCGGCGAAGGCGACCAAGGCGGCAAAGGCTGCGGCGGCCGACGCCGAGAAGGCGCTCGAGGCGATCGAGGCCGAGGCGGACGTGGAACTGCCGGCCGGGTCGGACGAGGCGCCCGAGACGGAGGCGCCCGAGACAGAGGCGCCCGAGAAGCCGGCCAAGAAGGCGCCGGCCCGCAAGGCCCGGGCCGCAAAGAAGGCCAAGGAGGGCGACACCGATGCGTGACGCCATGTCCGTGCTCATCCGTCCGGTGGTCTCTGAGAAGAGCTACGCGCTGATGGAGCACAACGTCTACACCTTCATCATCGACCCGGGCGCCACCAAGATCGAGGTGGCCCACGCCGTCGAGCAGACCTTCGGCGTCCGCGTCACCAACGTGAACACGCTCAATCGCAAAGGGAAGGCGACGCGCAACCGGCGCACCAACGTGCGGGGCAAGCGCCCCAATACCAAGCGCGCCATCGTGACGCTCCATCCCGACGACTCCATCGACCTGTTCGAGCGCTGATCGGAACATCACCATGCCACTTCGTTCACGCAAACCCACCAGCCCAGGACGGCGTTTCCAGACCGTCTCCGACTTCTCCGAGATCACGCGCGACCGTCCCGAGAAGTCACTGCTCGCCCCGAAGCCGCAGAGCGGCGGGCGCAACAGCTACGGCCGCAAGACGTCGCGCCATCGCGGCGGCGGTCACAAGCAGCAGTACCGGGTCATCGACTTCCGCCGGAACAAGGACGGGATCCCGGCCAAGGTGGCGACGATCGAGTACGACCCCAACCGCAACGCACGGATCGCCCTCTTGCACTACGTGGACGGCGAGAAGCGCTACATCCTCGCCCCGGCGGGGGTGAAGGTCGGCGACAGGCTGCAGAGCGGCCAGGGCGCCGACATCCGGCCCGGCAACGCGTTGCCGTTGCGCTACATCCCGGTCGGTTCGACCATCCACAACGTCGAGCTGCGTCCCGGTGGCGGCGGCAAGATGGCCCGCGGCGCCGGCATGAGTGTGCAGTTAGTGGCCAAGGAGGGCGCGTTCGCCACGCTCCGCCTGCCCTCGACCGAGATGCGTCGCGTCTCCATCGACTGCCGCGGCACCCTCGGTGTCGTCGGCAACGCAGAGGCCGAGTTGATCAAGGTGGGCAAGGCGGGACGCAACCGTTGGAAGGGCAAGCGCCCGCAGACCCGTGGCGTCGCCATGAACCCGGTCGACCACCCGCTCGGCGGTGGCGAGGGCAAGTCGTCGGGTGGCCGTCACCCGGTCTCGCCCTGGGGCAAGCCCGAAGGCCGAACCCGTTCTCGCAACAAGAAGTCCAATTCGATGATCGTCCGTCGGCGCCGCACCCGCGGCGCGCGGCGCTAGGCGAGGGTTGAGGAAACATGCCGCGTAGCCTGAAGAAAGGACCGTTCGTCGACGGCCATCTGCTCAAGAAGGTCGACGTCCTGAACTCCAGCGGGGACAAGAGGGTCATCAAGACCTGGTCCCGCCGGTCCACGATCATCCCCGACATGGTCGGGCACACCATCGCGGTGCACGACGGCCGCCGCCACGTTCCCGTGTATGTGACCGAGTCCATGGTGGGCCACAAGCTGGGCGAGTTCGCGCCGACGCGCACGTTCCGCTACCACGCCGGCCAGGAGCGAGGGGCCCGGCGATGACCGGCGTCAAGACCAACGAGCGCCCGGGGACCCGCGCGGTGCACCGCCACTGCGGCATGTCGGCCTCGAAGGCCCGACAGGTGCTCGACTTGATCCGCGGCGAGGACGTGCAGCGGGCGGCCGAGATCCTGACCGGTACCGAGCGCGAAGCGGCCGAGCTCATCGGCAAGGTCCTGAGCTCGGCGGTGGCCAACGCGGCCCACAACGATTCGCAGAACCCTGAGGAGCTCTACGTGTCGGCCTGCTATGCGGACGAGGGCGCCACTATGAAGCGCTGGCGTCCCCGGGCCCGCGGCCGAGCCACGCGGATCCGCAAGCGGACCTGCCACATCACCATCATCGTGAGCCGGTTGCCGGCGGACCAGCTCGAGCTGCGCCGCCGCCGCATGGAGGCAGTGAGCGCCAACCGGTCCCGCCGGGTCGACGCCTCGCGCCGGCGGGCCGACCTGTCCGGGCGCCTTTCGCGCCGCCGGGCCGCGCAGGCGAAGGCGGAGGCCGACAAGGCAGCCGCCGAAGAGGCCGAGGCAGACGAGGCGGACGAAGCAGTGACCGACGAGGCCGTCACCGACGAGACGGCGACGGACGAGACGGCCACGGACGAGACGGAAGAGGCCGAAACGGAGAGCGCCGAGGACACCGCCGAGGCGAACGCAGCCGAGACCACCGAGGTCAGCGACGACGCGGACGAGAAGGGCAAGGACAAGTAGATGGGCCAGAAGGTAAACCCCTACGGCTTCCGGCTCGGGATCACCACCGACTGGAAGTCCCGCTGGTTCGAGGAGCGGCACTACAAGGAATTCGTGGTCGAGGACTGGAAGATCCGCGACTACCTGATGAGGCAGCTCGAGGCAGCCGCGGTCAGCCGGATCGAGGTGGAGCGCACACGTGACCGCCTGCGCGTCGACATCCATACGGCGCGCCCGGGCATCGTCATCGGCCGCCGCGGCGCCGAGGCCGACCGTCTGAAGAAGCACCTCGAGGAGATCACGGGCCTGCAGAACCGGATCCAACTCAACATCCAGGAGATCAAGCAGCCCGAGCTCGACGCCGCGCTGATCGCCCAGGGGATCTGTGACCAGCTGGTGCGTCGCGTCGCATTCCGCCGCGCCATGAAGCGGGCCATCCAGACGGTCCAGAAGGCGGGCGCCCAGGGCATCAAGGTGCAGTGCTCGGGCCGCCTCGGCGGCTCGGAAATGTCGCGCAAGGAGCAGTACCGCGAGGGTCGGGTGCCCCTGCACACCCTGCGTGCTGACATCGACTACGGCTTCCGCGAGGCGCGGACGACCTCGGGACGGGTCGGCGTCAAGGTCTGGATCTACAAGGGCGACATCCTGCCCTACAAGGTCTCGATCGAGGACAAGATCACCCGCGAGGCCGCCATGGCGGTCGGCGAGACCTCGGGCCAGAGTGGCCCGCGTCGCCTGATCACCGCTGGCGGTGGGCGCCGCCGGGCGCAGGGCTTCGAGTCGGACGAGGACGCGGTCGAGGAAACAGTCGAGGACGCGGTGGAGGAGGCGGTCGAGGAGACAGTCGAGGAGACAGTCGAGGACGCGGCGGCCACCAACGGCGCGCAAGAGGACGCCGAAGTGGAAGAAGTGGAAGAGGAGACCGAGCAGCCGGTCAGCGACCTGCTGCCCCAACCGACCGAGCCCGACGACCTGGAGCGCCAGCTGGCCCGGGACGAGGAGATGGAACGCCAGGCCCGGCACGAGCATCACGAGACGCCGCACTTCCGCAAGGAGTCGGACTGACATGTTGATGCCCAAGAAGGTCAAGCACCGCAAGACGCAGCGCGGCCGTCTGACCGGCGCCGCCCGCGGTGGGACCTCGGTCTCGTTCGGGGACTTTGGGATCCAGGCCATGGAGCCGGGTTGGCTCACGGCGCGCCAGATCGAGGCCGCACGTATCGCCATGACCCGTCACGTCAAGCGTGGCGGAAAGGTCTGGATCCGCGTCTTCCCCGACAAGCCGGTCACCCAGAAGCCAGCCGAGACCCGCATGGGCTCCGGCAAGGGCAACCCTGAGCTGTGGGTGGCGCCGGTGCACCCCGGCCGCATCCTGTTCGAGCTTGCCGGTGTCGACGAGCCGCTGGCCCGGGCCGCCATGGATCGTGCCATCCAGAAGCTGCCGTTCAAAGCTCGCTTCGTGGTTCGCCCGGGTTCCCATGGACATCCCGAGGTGGCCGTCTGATGCCGACCGCCCACGATCTCTCGATGCTCGACGGCGACGAACTCACCGCCCGGCTGGGGGACTCGCGCCGCGAGCTGTTCAATCTGCGCTTCCAACTGGCGACAGGCCAGCTGGACAACCCCGCTCGCGTCGGCCAGGTGCGTCGCGAGGTCGCGAGGATGCTGACCGTGCTGCGCACCCGCGAGATCCTCGAGGCGGAAGGGGCGTACGTGGCCCCGACGGCCGAGGAGCACGAGGCGGCCCGGGCGAAGGTCGCTGCCGAGGATGCCGAGCGTGAGGAGCGCGCCGCCGCCAAGGCCGCCGTCGCCGAGGCGGAGGCCGACGCCGAAGGCGTCCACGACCACGACCACGACCACGACCAAGAAGATCTGGCTGACGACGAACTCGACGACGAAGAGGAAGAGGCCTGATGGCCGACGAGACCCCAGAGAACCAAGAGACAGACGAGGCCACCGAGGCCGCAAAGGCTGCCGCCGCGGACGCTGAAAAAGCGCTCGAGGCCATCAAGGCCGAGGCCGCCGCCGAGCTGCCGGCCGACGACGTCGAGGCCGCCGTGCCCGTGCCGGCGAAGGCGACCAAGGGCGCGAAGTCGAATGCCGCCACCGAACCGGACGACACCGGGCGCGCCAACCGTCGCAAGGTCCGCGAAGGGATCGTTGTGTCCGACGCCATGACCTCGACCGTGGTAGTCGCAGTGACCGACCGCGTGCGGCACCCCAAGTACGGCAAGACGGTGCAACGAACCAAGAAGCTCTACGTCCACGACGCCGAGGACACCGCCAAGGTGGGGGACCGGGTCCGAGTGCAGGAGACCCGCCCGCTTTCCAAGCTCAAGCGCTGGCGCCTGACCGAAGTGCTGGAGCGGGCCCGATGATCCAGCAGGAATCCCGGCTCCGGGTGGCCGACAACTCCGGTGCACGTGAGGTGCTGTGCATTCGCGTGCTCGGCGGCTCGCGCCGACGCTACGCCAGCATCGGCGATGTCTTCGTCGCCACAGTGAAGGACGCGATCCCCGGCGCAGCCGTGAAGAAGGGTGACGTCGTCAAGTGCGTGGTCGTACGCACGAAGAAAGAGAAGCGCCGTCCCGACGGCAGCTACATCCGCTTCGACGAGAACGCTGCCGTCCTCATCAACGACCAGCAGCAGCCGCGCGGGACCCGCATCTTCGGCCCCGTCGGCCGCGAATTGCGCGACAAGCGGTTCATGCGCATCGTCTCGCTCGCTCCGGAGGTGCTCTGATGAAGATCCAAAAGGGTGACCAAGTAATGGTCTTGCAAGGCAAGGACAAGGGCAAGAAGGCCGAGGTCGTCCGCGCCATCCCCGATCGTCAGAAGGTGATCCTCGAGGGTGTGAATGTGGCCAAGCGCCACGCCAAGCCGACACGCGCCACCCAGCAGGGCGGCGTCATCGACAAGTTCATGCCCGTGCATATCTCGACCGTGGCCCTCATCTGCAAGAGTTGCGACCAGCCGACTCGCGTGGGCTACAAGTTCGAGGAAGACGGCGAGAAGGTGCGGGTCTGCAAGAAGTGCGAGTCGAGGCTGTGAGCGCGACGAGCACCCCCACGCGGCCCCGGCTCAAGGAGCGCTACCTGACCGAGGTTCGAGAACTCCTTAAGTCCGAGCTCGGCCTGGCCAACATCATGGAAGTGCCCCGGCTGGAGAAGATCGTGATCAACATGGGCGTCGGCCGCGCCACGCAGCAGGCCTCGCTCATCGAGGGCGCCCAGCGTGACCTCGAGGTCATTACTGGGCAGAAGCCGATCGTCACCCGGGCCAAGAAGTCGATTGCCGGCTTCAAGCTCCGCGAAGGCCAGAACATCGGCGTCAAGGCGACTCTGCGCGGCGACCGCGCTTGGGAGTTCCTAGATCGGCTCCTCGCACTGGCCATCCCGCGGATCCGTGACTTCCGCGGCCTCTCGCCCCGGTCGTTCGACGGCCGAGGCAACTACACGTTCGGCTTGACCGAGCAGCTCGTATTCCCCGAGATCGACTACGACAAGATCGACACGACCCGCGGTATGGACATCACCATCGTCACGACCGCACGCACCAACGAGGAAGGACGGGCGTTCTTGACGGCGTTCGGCTTTCCATTCCGACAGGAGACCCCGTAACACCATGGCGAAGAAAGCTCTGATCGAGAAGCAGCGACGCACACCCAAGTTCAAGGTGCGGGGGTACACCCGTTGCCAGCGGTGCGGACGGCCGAAGGCTGTCTACCGCAAGTTCGGGTTGTGCCGCATCTGCTTGCGCGTCATGGTGCATGCGGGCGAAGTGCCCGGCGTCACGAAGGCCAGCTGGTAGGCCGCCATGACCATGACCGACCCCATCGCGGACATGCTGACCCGGATCCGCAACGCCAACTCAGCCCAGCACGACACCGTCCGCATGCCTGGCTCCAAGCTCAAGGTGTCGCTCGCGGACATCCTCCAGCGCGAGGGCTTCATCGCGGACTACAAGGTCGAGCCCAACCACGGAAAGCCCGGCACGACGCTCGAGATCACCATGAAATACTCGGGCGACCGCACCCGGACCATCGCCGGTATCAAGCGCGTGTCCAAGCCGGGCTTGCGTATCTACGCCCGGGCCGACGGCATGCCGCGCGTGCTCGGCGGCATGGGCGTGGCCGTCGTCTCGACCAGCCAGGGGCTGCTGACCGATGTCGAGGCGCGTCGGAAGCACTTGGGCGGGGAGGTGCTGTGCCATGTCTGGTAGCGCACTGACCGCCGCCAAGGGAGGGGAGGCCTGATGTCGCGCGTCGGACGTTCGCCGATTGCCGTCCCCTCCAACGTCACCATCACACTGAGCGGCTCCACCGTCAACGTGAAGGGTCCGCAGGGAACACTCGAGCGGAGCCTCCCCGAGGGGATCACCATCGCGCAGGAAGGCGACACCCTCGTCGTCAGCCGGCCCGATGACGAGCGCATGCACCGCGCGCTGCACGGTCTCTCGCGCTCGCTGGTGGCCAACATGGTCTCGGGCGTGACAGACGGTTTCACCAAGGAGCTCGAGATCGTCGGCGTCGGTTACCGCGCGACTGCTCGCGGCACCAACACGATCGAGCTCGCGCTCGGTTTCTCCCACCCGGTCATCGTCGACGCGCCCGAGGGGATCAGCTTCGAGGTGCCGGTCCCGACGCGCATCATCGTCAAGGGCATCGACAAAGAAAAGGTGGGACAGGTCGCGGCCGACATCCGCAGGTTGCGCAAGCCCGAGCCCTACAAGGGGAAGGGCGTGCGTTACGCCAACGAACGAGTGCTGCGCAAGGCTGGAAAGGCGGCGAAGTAATGGCACGCACGAGCGATCGAACGCGTCTGCGTCTCCGGCGCCACGCGCGAGTGCGCACCAAGGTGACCGGGACGGCAGAGTGCCCCCGCCTCGCCGTGCACCGCTCCAACCGGCACATTTCGGCCCAGCTCATCGATGACACCGCTGGTCGTACCCTGGCTGCGGCCTCCTCGGTCGAGCCCGATCTGCGCGCGTCCTTGGGGAAGAGCGGTGGCGGTAACGTGAGTGGCGCAGAGTCGGTCGGACGCTTGCTTGGCACCCGGGCAAAGGCGGCCGGGATCACCAGGGCGGTCTTTGACCGTGGTGGCTTCGTCTATCACGGTCGTGTCGCCGTCCTGGCAGATGCGGCACGAGCCGAGGGACTGGAGTTCTGAGCATGGCCGAAACACAGTACGAAGAGCGCACCATCAAAGTGAATCGCGTCGCCAAGGTCGTCAAGGGTGGCCGGCGCTTCTCGTTCGCCGCCCTAATGGTCGTCGGAGACGGCAACGGCAAGGTTGGTCTCGGTTACGGCAAGGCGAAGGAGGCAGGCCTCGCGGTCCAGAAGGGGATCGAAGAGGCGCGCAAGAACCTCTTCGACGTGCCCCTGGCCGGCAGCACGATCGTGCACCCCATCATCGGCGAGAGCGGCGCGGGACGCGTCTTGCTCAAGCCGGCGGCGCCCGGGACCGGCGTCATCGCGGGCGGCGCGGCGCGTGCGATCCTCGAGATGGCCGGCATCAGCGACGTCCTGTGCAAGTCCCTCGGCTCGTCCAACAAGATCAACGTGGCGCACGCCACGGTGGCCGCCCTCAAGGGGTTGAAGGATCCCGAGGTCATCGCCCGCCTGCGGGGCAAGACCCCCGAGGAGGTCTGCCCGGCCGGCAC
>DATMMN010000110.1:0-2273 GCA_035569675.1 Acidimicrobiales bacterium
CCACGCCTGGCTGGCCCATCTGCGCCGCCACGACCCCGTGCACTGGCAGGACGAGCCGGGCGGCCCCGGCTTCTGGGTCATCACCCGCTACGACGACTGCGTCACCGTCAACCGGGACTACGAGCGCTTCAGCTCGGCCGCCCGCGGCACCATGCCCTTCGAGATGCCCGAGTCGGACATCGAGCAGCAGGGCCTGATGATGCTGAACATGGACCCTCCCCTGCACACCCGCTACCGGCGCCTGATCAACAAGGGCTTCACGCCGCGCATGGTGCGCGACCTCGAGGAGAGCATCCACCGCGCCGCCGACGCCATCATCGACCAGGTCGCCGAGAAGGGCCGGGCCGACTTCGTCACCGACCTCTCCGCCGAGTTGCCCCTCCAGGTCATCGCCGACCTGCTCGGCGTCCCCCAGGACGACCGTCACCGCATGTTCGAGTGGTCCAACAGCATGGTCGGCAACGAGGACCCCGAGTACCAGGGCCAGGCCGAGCAGGCGCTGCTCGCCGCCATGGAGCTGTACGCCTACGCCTCGGAGCTCTACGGCAAGAAGAGGCTCGACCCCCACGCCGACCTCATGAGCGTGCTGACCACCGTCGAGGTCGACGGCGAGCAGCTGAGCGACCTCGAGCTCGAGCTGTTCTTCCTCCTCCTGACCGTCGCTGGCAACGAGACGACCCGCAACCTCATGTCCGGTGGGATGCACGCCTTCTTCCAGCACCCCGGCCAGTGGCAGCGTCTGGTCGACGATCGCAGCCTGCTTCCTACCGCCGTCGACGAGATGCTCCGCTTCGTGACCCCGGTCATGAACTTCCGCCGCACCGCGATGACCGACGTGGTCCTGAGCGACACGAAGATCGCCGAGGGCGACAAGGTCGTCTTCTTCCACGCCTCGGCCAACCGGGACGAGGGCGTCTTCGACGACCCCGACACCTTCGACGTCGGGCGCGACCCCAACCCGCACATCGCGTTCGGCGGGGGCGGCCCGCACTTCTGCCTCGGCGCCAATCTCGCCCGCATGGAGATCAGGGTCATGTACGAGCACCTGCTCGACCGCCTCCCCGACATCCGCCAGGACGGCGACGTGCAACGCCTACAGTCCCAGTTCATCAATGGCGTCAAGCACCTTCCCGTGGCCTTCACCCCGTCCGCCCGCGTCGGACCCTGAGCCTCGACGCCACCACTCGCCGAATTCCAGGACGATCTCGCCTCATGGCCCGACGCGCGCCTGACGCACTGAAAGAGGTCATCCGGGACTTCCGGCGGGACCAGATCATCGATACCGCGCGGCGCCTCTTCGGCGAGCTCGGCACCACCGACGTCTCCATGGACGAGATCGCCGCCGAGGCCGGCGTGGCGCGTTCGACCGTCTATGTGTACTTCGCCAGCCGCGACGAGCTCGTCGGCGCCTGCGTGGAGTCGATGTACGACCGCCTGAAGGAGACCATCGCGGACGTCGTGGCCGACGACGCGTCGCCGTCGGAGCGGCTCCGAGCGCTGGTCCTCGGCGTCCTCGAGCGGGTCGACGAGAGCCCCGAGTTCTTCCGCCTGGCTATGGCCACGCAGGCGACGTCCGGCGCCACCGGCTCCGTGGCCGTCGGCGGCGCCCTCATGATGATCGGCCTCGACATGATCCGGCTGCTCGAGGAGCTCGCGGTCGACGGCAAGGCGGCCGGTGACTTCCGCCCTGGCCTCGATCCCGAGCGCGCCGTCGTGCTCATCGGCCAGCAGATCTTTGGTGCGCTCTCGGTGCGCGCCGGCGAGCCCGACCCGATCCCGGCGGAGCAAGCGGCAGACGAGATCTGTGACTTCGTGCGGCGGGGATTGGGGCGGTGACGTGAAGTTCGACCTGTGGATGCCGACGGCGAGCCCCATGACGACGAGCGGGCTGCTCGATGTCGTCGCCGAGGGCGCCGAGCAACGCGGCATCGGGACCATCTGGGTGGGCGAGCACGTCGTCCTCTTTACCGAGTATGAGAGCCAGTACCCCTACGCGGAGGACGGCCGCATCCCGGCCCCGCCCGGCAGCGGCCTCCTCGACCCGATGGTGACGCTGACGTATCTGGCGGCGCGCACCGAGACCGTGCGGCTGGGCACGGCCATGCTCTTGTTGCCGCAGCGCAACCCGGTCTACGTGGCCAAGGAGGTAGCCACGCTCGACTGGCTCTCGGGGGGCCGGGTCGACCTCGGCATCGGCGTCGGGTGGCTGAAGGAGGAGTTCGACGCCCTCAACACACCCTGGCCGCAGCGCGGCAAGCGCACCGACGAGTATC
>DATMMN010000111.1:0-9279 GCA_035569675.1 Acidimicrobiales bacterium
CGCCCCCCTGCTGGATCGCGACCGACGGCTGTCCGAGCTCCTCTACTACCTGTTGTTCACCCTGCCGGGAAGCCCCGTCCTGTACTACGGGGACGAGATCCAGATGGGCGACAATCTCTACCTCGGCGACCGCGACTCCGTGCGCACCCCCATGCAATGGACCCCCGACCGCAACGGCGGGTTCAGCCGGGCCGACTTCGCCCAGTTGTACCTGCCGCCGCTGATGGACCCCGTCTACGGGTTCGCCGCGCTGAACGTCGAGGCGCAATTCCGCAACCAAGGCTCGTTCCTCCACTGGCTGCGGCGCCTCCTGACCGAGCGGCGGGCCCTGCCGGTAATGGGCGTGGGCGAGATGGAGGTGCTGCCCTGTGCCAATCCCTCCGTGTTGTCGTACGTGCGCTCGGGCGAGGTGGCGGACATCCTCACCGCGCCACCGGCCAAGAGTCCGGCGGTCTCGGTCGACGACTCGATCGACGAGCTCGACTGGGGCCGCTCCTCCGTGCTGGCCCGCACCGTGCCCGCTGGCAACGAGAGCGAAGCCGACGAGGTGGTGCGCCGGCACCAGGCCGTCCTCTGCGTCCACAACCTCAGCCGCTTCGCCCAACCGGCCGAGCTGGCGCTGGCCAAGTGGGCCGGTTCCACCCCCTACGAAGTGCTCGGACGCGTCCCGTTCCCCGCCATCACCGAGGAGCCGTACACGATCACGCTCCCGCCCTACGGTTTTCTGTGGTTCGATCTGGTACCCGAGGAGAGACCGGTACAGGAATGACGGAAGAGCGCGACCAGGCGCTGCGCACGCTCACCGAGGCGTGGTTGGAGCTCCGAGAGGTCGCGCCGCAGTCGGCACCGGTCATCGCGCGCGCCGAGGTCCTGCGGGCCGGACGGCCGGGCCTCCTCGACATCGTGGCGGACGTCGACGGCCGCCTCGCCCACCTCGTCGTCGGCCTGCGGGGGGTGGCCGACGAGCAGCACTTCCTCCGAGCCGGGGAGGAGGCCGCCCTCGGCCTGCTCGACGACGACGCGGGACTCGCCGTGTGCACCGACGCGCTGCGCGACGCCCAACTGGGACCGCTGTTGCTCGCCACCGTCCGCGGTGTGGAGCCACGGCCGGGTCCCGTCGCGGTGGTGCGCGACGACGCCGACGCCACCGTGCTCGACTGCGGGGACCGCGGCGACCTCTTGGTGTTCCCGTGGCTCGCCGACGCTCCACGACCCGACGTCGACTTCATGATGGGGATCGAGGAGGCGGGTTTCAACCACGTGGCGGCGCCGCTGGTGCGCTGGGTGTGGGAGGGCCGCGACCTCGGGGTCGTGCAGGAGCCGTTGGCCGACCGCTCCGGCGGCTGGGCCCTGGCGCTCACGTCGTTGCGAGACTTCTACGCGTCCGGAGGCACCCCCGAGGCGGCGGGCGGCGATTTCGGCAGCGAGGCGCGCGCACTCGGTGTGATGACGGCGCGCCTTCATCTCGCCTTGGACCGGGCCTTCCTGCGCCACCATGAGCAGGTGGTCGACTGGGTGGACGAGGCCGAGGCGGCGATCGCCGCGGCAGACGCGACGCTGCTCGAGGCGCCGGGTGTGCCCGACCTCGTGAAGTGGCTCCGGGAGGCCGACATCCGCCTACCGGTGTTGCGAACCCACGGCGACCTCCAGCTCGAGCGGACGGCGCGCACGGACCAGGGCTGGGTGGTGTGCGACAGCCGGCCGGGCGGCGTGCTGGCGGGCGAGACGGTGCCGCGCCGGCGCACTCCGCTGGCCGACGTGGCCGACATGCTGTGGTCTTTCCACCGAGCCAGCATCACGGCTGCGGCGGAGCGCGACCCGGCCGGCCGACTCGGGCTTGAATCACTCGGGCAGGCGTGGGAGGCGCGGAACCGCCGCGCCTTCATGGCCGGTTACCTCAACGCGCCAGGCGTCAGCGGGCTGGTCGGGCCCGATCGCGATCTGATCCGGCGGCTCGTGTCGTTCCTGGAACTCGCCCGGTCGGCGCGCGAGCCGGCCTGAGCGGTCAACCCCCCGAGACCGGCACCCGGTCTTTCTTCACGCCACATACGCCCCGAGGACCGGGCGCCGCGTGTTCCGGACACATCCCTGACAAAGCGTTCCGGACACATCCCTGACGTTCGCCGATCAGCCGCTGGGCCCGACCGTCAACGGGGTGTGCGTAAGGATCAGAGGGCGCCGTGCCGCGCTCGACGGCGGGCGGGTGACGACCCCTCAGGCTCCCGCGGGGGAGCCGAAAGTTAGACCGGGACCGCCGCCGACGACACCCGCAGCGTCTCGGCCGCCTCCTCGGGCGAAATGACGTTGATGGCCACGCCCGTTCCGAGCTCGAACCCGGCCGTGGTCGTCGCCTTCGGCCAGATGTGGGCGTGCCAGTGGTACGGCTCACCCACCCGGTACGGCGCCGAGTGGAACACGATGTTGTAGGCGACGTCACCCACGGACTCACGCAGCCCCAGGAGGACACGACGGATCGATTCGCCCACGGCGATGAGGTCCTCGGTCGGGCTGCGGTGCAGGTGCGGGTTGTGTTCGCGGGGCATGACGAGCATCTCGTAGGGGACCGCGCTCCAGAACGGACATACCACGACGACACGCTCGTTGGCGTAAATCACACGATCGCCGGAGTCCTCCTCCGCGTCGATCGTCGTGCAAAGCAGGCACGACCCGACGAAGCGGGCGAAGCGCGCCTGCTCCTCCGCCAACTCCCGTGGAATGAAGCTCATCCCGAGCAGCTGCCCGTGCGGGTGCTCCAGGGAGGCGCCGGCCTCGCGGCCCGAGTTGACGATCGCCTGGGTGTAGCGCAGGTTGGGCTGTGACGCGTGCTCCTCCAAGCGGTCACGCAGAGCGGCCATGACGAGCTCGACCTGCTCCTGGCTCAGCTCGCCCAGCGTCGCCGCATGCTCGGGGGAGAAGATCAAGATCTCGTGGATCCCGCCGGCGGTCGCCTGGGTGAAGACGGGTCCCCGGTTGGCGACCACGAACGGCTCGTCGCCCTCGAAGGCGGGATACAGGTTGGGCACCACCCGCACGAGCCAGCGACCCGTCGGCCCGTAGGTCTCGAGCGCCGGCGGCGTGTCCTCCTCGTTGCCCGGGCAGAAGGGGCAGGGCCGGCCCAGCGGGTCGGCCAGCTCGGGGGAGCGGGTCACGAACGAGTAGGGCCGCTCGGAGCGGCCCGGGCTCACGACGACCCAACGGCCCGACAACGGATCGAGGCGCAGCTGGTTCATGCAGAAACTCTCGTAGGCGCCAGCGGGGTCACCAACATCGCAAATAGCCTCATGGTCTCGTTCACCCTTACACCTCTACGGTACAGGTTTCGATGCCTACCCCGGCATCACCGTCGCGGGGGTGTCACAGGGCGCCGGGCCGGGCCGGGCGCCACACAAAGGAGAACAGGTCGGGCATGCACAACCAGCCGAGCGGTGCGGCATTCGACGTCGTGCTGCTGCTCCACGTGGCCTGCGTCGTGGTGGGGAGCGTGACCATCGCCACGGCCGCTGCGACAGCCCGACGGCTGGGTCGCCTCGCCCGGACCACAGCCCCGCTGCCCGAGACCCTCCAGCGTTACTTCCGTCCCGGCGTCAACTGGGCGGGACGGACGATCTACGGGATCCCCGTGTTCGGCTTCGCACTGCTCGGCATGAGCAAGGGCGCCTATGCGGTGACCGACGTCTGGGTGCTGCTCGGCTTGGTGCTCTTCGTCGCCGTCGCGCTTCTGGCCGAATGCGTCCTCTGGCCGGCCGAGCGGCGCGTCCAGGTGGTAGTGCAGAGGTGCGCGCAGGAAGGTGTCGACGGCGTGAGCGCCGAGCAGCGACCTATCGACGCGCTCGGGAGCCACGCCGAGGTCATGGAGCGTGCCGCCATCGTGGCGCTCGTCCTCCTGGTCGCGGCCACGGTGGTCATGGTGGCGCAGCCCTAATAGCGGTGACCGAGGGCCGACGACCGGCGAGCGCACCGGCCCTCAAGAGGAACCGGTGCGTCGCCGGACCGATCAGCAGAGCCAGCCGATGATCTTGCCCCACCCGTCGTGGCCGGGTGCCGGGCCGTACCCGGCTGACACCTGGACGACGAGGATGTGCGTCAGGTTGCCGTACTCCTGCGAGCCGAGCTTGTTCTCATTGCTGGAGACGATCACCAGCATGTAGGTCGGAATTGTGGCGGGTGGGTGCGAGCTGTTGCCCGGGTCTGTGAGCCATTGCTTGCCACAGGCAGTCGACTGCAGCACTGGGATCGACTCGTCGGACGCCCCGTTGTCGATGTACCCCTTCATGGAGGCGGGTGCGTTGGCCACACCGCTGAACGAGTTGTTCTTCCAGTACTGGGAACCCCAGAAGTTCACCGTGTTGCCGCTGACGATCCCACTCGGCATCGTCGATGGCGGCGTGCCGGCGGACCGGTCGCCCACGACGAAGCCACCGGCACTCGGTGCCGATGCCACGATCACCGTGGAGGAACTGCTCGAGGACCCGTAGTAGGAGTTGCCGCCGTACAACACCGTGACCGGGAGTGATCCCGAGATCTGGCACCGATTGAGACCGGGGATCGTGCAGCTCACGGTCCCCGAGGCGGTGATCGTCCCGGTGCAGCTCTGAGACGAGCTGCCGCTGCCGACGGTCAGCGTGGCGGTCTGCCCGGTCAGGCCGCTGCCGAGCGAGGTGCTCACGGTGCCCGAGAGCGTGGCCGACAAGCCGTTCACCACGATGGACGGCGACGAGTACGTCGACGTGGTCGGCGCCTTGATGACTATGACGGTGTTGGAGCCGCTGCTCGGATTGAGCGCTGGCTGCGACAGCGTCGAGCTCTGGCCGCCGAACTTGCCCGAGAGCGTGTAGGAGCCTCCCGGCTCGCTCGGCGTGACGGTGCACGAGGCGACGCCCTTTGCGTTCGTCGTTGCTGTGCAACTCTCCGTGCCGTTCAGCGTCAGCGTCACCGGCTCATTCGCGACCGGCACGCCGGCATACGTGTTGAGCGTCCCCGTGAGCGTCGTTGGAGCCCCGTACGTGGCTGACGACGTGTCACTGACCGTAAGGGTGGTGGGCGTGTGCACGGCGGCGCTCGAGGACACGGTCGACGACCCGTAGTAGTTGTTTCCCGGGAAGAGCCCGTTTACACCAACCGTTCCGGAGGTGGTCTGGTTCACGTTCGGGATTGTGCAGCTCACGTAGCCACTCGCGTTACTGGTGCCGCTGCAGCTCTGCAGTGAATTGCCCGAGCCGATGGTGAAGGTCACGGGAACGCCCGAAACGTCCGTACCCGAGCTCGGGTTACTGCTCGTGACCGTTCCGGAGAACGTGGCCGGCTGACCGTTGGTCACCGACGTGGTCCCGTTGTAGGTCAGCGTGGTCGGGGCAGGCGTGACCACGATTGTGCTAGTGGACCCGCTCGAGAGCAGCTGCGGCATTGAGGTGGTGTCCCCGGGAAACGAACCGGTGAACGAATAGGTCCCGGCCGGCTCGTTCGGTGAAAGCGTGCAGCTTGCCACGCCGCTCGGGTTTCCGTTGGCGCCGGTGACTGCGGTGCAGGACTGTGTGCCGTTGATGGTCAAGGTCACCGGCTCGCCGTTCACCAGCTGGCCGCTGTAGGTGTTGGTCAGCGTCCCCGTGAGGGTCGACTGCCCGTTGTACGTGTTCGTGGTCGGATTGCCGATGCTCAACTGCGTCCCCTCGGGCAGGTTGACAGTCGACGAAGCGCTCGCCGTCATGTAGTAGATGTCGCCGCCGAACGTGTCGCTCACCGGGATCGGCCCGGATGCCTGGTTCACCGGAGCGATGGAGCACCGAGCCGTGCCCGTCGAATCGGTCTGGGCCTGGCAGGTCTGCACTCCGGCCCCACTGCCGAGCACGAAGGTGACGGTGCGGCCCGCTATCGGGCTGCTGGTAGCGGCGTCACCGTCGTTGTCGCTGGGTCCCTCGCTTGTCAGCACACCCGAGACCGCCAGCGGTTGCCCGTTCTGGGCCACCGTAGCGCCGGTGTAGGTAAGTTGAGTCTCCTCCAGCTTCTGTTCGAAGGTGCCCGACCCAGTGGACCCCGTTAGCTGGAGCGGCAGATCCGGCCTCCCGGCGAAGGAGGCGGTCAACGGGTAGTTCCCCTGGCCGTTCAGCTCGAGCGGCGTGATGGGGCACGAGGCCAGTCCGGCGGCGTTGGTTGTCGCCGTGCACGATTCGCTGCTGTTGGCGTTCATGCTCAGAGTCACGGACTGGTTGGCGAGGGGGTTGTTGGATGCGTCGGTCAGCGTGGCCGATACCGTCGTGACGTCGCCGTAGTCGCCGCCTGTCGAGTGCACCGTCAAGGTCGTGGGCTCGGTGACCGTGGCGTTGGTGGTGCTGGTCGACGACGCGATGTAGGGCGGCTCGCCGCTGTAACTGGTGGTGATCGTGACGTTGCTCACCGGCTGATTTAGCGTGATCGCGCAGGGGGAGATGTCGCCGCTGGCATCGGTGGTGCTCGGGCATGTCTGGGCTGTCGGGCCAGATCCCACCGTGAAACTTACTGACTGACCCGGAGGCAGCGGCGTGTCGCCGGCCGGCGTCGTGAGGGTGCCGGTCAACGTGATCGACTGCCCATTGACGCCCGTCGTCGGACCGGTGTAGCTGACTGTCGGCTGCTCGGAACCGACGGCCTCGGGGACCGTTTGGGTGCTAGTTCCGACCGGATTCGTCTGGCTCTGCACACCGTTGAACGTCGCGGTCAGTGTGTAGCCCTGTGCCGGTTCGGTCGGCGTGATGACGCACGTGGCGGTGCCGGTGCTGTCAGTGGTGCCAGAGCACGTCTCATTGCCGCCGCTGAGCGTGAAGACGACGGGTGAGTCGGCCAGTGGGGTCGTGACGCCGTTGGTCGTGCTGGTAACGACGGCCGAGACCTGCGTCGGCGTCCCGTACTGGAGTGGGCTCGTCAGGGGTTGGATAGTCGTCGTGGTCGTGGTCTGCGGTACCGAGCTGGCCACGGTCGCGGCGGCTGTGACCTCACCCGCGACAGAGAGGCCGTAGAGATAGGCGGCCTGCGAGTCGATGATCTGCTCGACGTTTCCCGTGGCGATGTCGACCTGCCAGACGAGGCCCGAGAACGGGTCGCTGACCCAAAAGGAGGTGCCGTTGGGGTCGAGCGCGAGGCCGTAGAGCTGGCCGGCGCAGCCGGGGAGCGAGGAGCAGAGATAGGTCTGGCTGACGTTACCCTGATTGTCCAGCAGGACCACGCGGTCCGAGTCCGCCACGAGCACGTCGCCGGCGTCGGTTCCGCCGTTCGGGAGGATCCGGAGCTCATAGGCGGCGGGCCCGGCCAGCGGTTGCTGGGTGAAGTCAGGCAGCTGCTGCGGCTGTGGGTTCGCCGGGTTGGTGCACATGTTGTACGACATGACGGCATTGCGCTCGCTCGTGTAATAGAACGTGCACTGGTCGCTCGAGAGGTCGATCCAGTCGTCACCGTAGAGCTGGGTCTTCAGCGGTCCGATATCGAGCATGCGCTGGCCACTCGGAGAGAACTCGGCGATGTAGTTGGATCGCACCTGTCCCACGTAGAGGTTTCCGGCTTGGTCGAACACCAGCGCCGCCGGGTTGGACAGCCCGCTTGCGAAGACACCCATCGGGGCACCGGTGGGCGAGAATTCGCTGATGTTGCCTGTGGTGCCGTCGGCGACGAAGAGGTCGCCGTTGGCGTCGAACGCGGTGCCCGCGGTGTATTGGGAACCGGTGCTGTCGACTAAGGCATTGAGCTGGTTCCCCGAGGCGGGGTCGTAGACGTCCACCTCTCCGAAACCGACAGACACGAAGACTTGTCCCTTCGCGAAGGTGGTGTCTGCTCGCGCTTGCTGGGTGCTGAAAACGATCCCGATGGTGGCGAAGACGACGATCGTGGCCAAGACAGTGGCCGCAGTACGCCTCGCCGCCCCAAAAAACCAGGCGGCGTCGAGCGAACGCGTCGCTGAACCGCTCTGCTCAGGTGACAATCGGGCAATCGACAATCTCATCACGTTCCCCCTCGGAACCGTTGCCACGGCTCGTCGACACCGTGGTATCCATGGCCTTCTACCTGGACCTTCGCAAGTGCCTGCCGACTGGAGGAACCCAGAAAAGCGACGGCCACACAAAGGCGCGGTTTCAGTGCCACCGCAAACATCGTCCTGACCTGGGAGACCGAAGAGGGCCAAAAGGACTACGGGAGGGCGGGTGCGTCCACAATTGCCGCTTCGTTGTCCGCGGTGTTGTTGCGACGTTGCGTCGCGCCCGACCCGTGCAAGCTATGAGGTGCGCGCGAGTGGCGAGGAAACGCCGGAGGCAGGAAATAGCTACCGGTTGGTGGCACCCAGGATCAATGACAAGCCTCCGTCGATGTCACCGGCCGCGATTAAGCCGGGTAACGGCCCTTCGAGCAGCCCGGCCCAGTCGACGTCGTCGACCGACGAACCCTCGGCCCGCAGGCGCGCCCGCGCGTCGCCGAGCACCTGCGCGAGCGCGCCGAGCCCGTCGCCGCAGGCGGCCGCCAGGCGCGTGCGCAGCCACGAGGCCATGGCGGGACTCAACCCGCCGGTGGACACCGCCACGGTGACGGCCCCGTCGCGGTGCAGCGCGGGAAGGATGAACGATGAATGGGAACGGTCGTCCGCACTGTTGACCCACACGCCGTTGGCCTCTGCGTCTGCATACACGGCGCCGTCGACATCGGGCTGGCCGGTCGCCGTGAGCACCAGACGAAAACCTGCTGCGTCGCCCTCGCTATAGGGTCGTCGCTCCACCGCGTGCAGGAGAGGCGCCAGGGCTTCCATCTCGGGGGCCAGCGACGGCGCGACGACGGTGACGAGAGCACCGCACTCGAGTAGTCCGCGCGCCTTGCGGCCAGCGACACGTCCTCCTCCCACCACCAGGCAGGCGCGCCCGCTGACGTCGAGGGAGACGGGGTAAAACCTCGGCCCGGTCGGATCAGTCATGGAGACGCGGCGGACCGATCATGCCCGCCGCAATCGTCGCGAAGGTCTGTTCGTCGATCAGGACGAAGCTCCCCGTGATCCGGTCCGTCGCATACTGGTCGACCGCGAGCGGGATGGCCGTGCGCAGCCGGACCACGCCGATGTCGTTCTCGCGCAGCTCGCTCGCCTCGGTCACTCTGAGCTCGTTCACGTCGAAGAGTCCGGTCACGCCCTCCACAACGACGGGCGTCACCCTGGTGGTGTGTTTTAGACGCAAGCGGTCGCCGGCCTGCAGTGGCCGCTCCTGGAACCAGCACACGGTGGCCTCGAAGGTGTCGGTGACGTCGGGCGGGTCCTCGGCCGCCGCGATGAGGTCA
>DATMMN010000112.1:0-8835 GCA_035569675.1 Acidimicrobiales bacterium
TCGTCGACTGCCTCTTGGGGATGACGGGCCGGGGCATCAGTCCGAGGGACATCGTGACGCCTTCGGCCCTCCGGAACGCGTTGACGGTGGCCATCGCGATGGGCGGCTCCACCAACGTCGCGTTGCACAGCGTGGAAATCGCCCGGGCCGCCGGCATCGACCTGTGGGGTGAGGTGCTCAGTCAAGGCGACTTCAACGACCTGGCTCGGCGACTGCCGGTGCTGGTCAACATGCGGCCCTTCGGGGACTACTCGATGGTGGACGTCGACGCCAAGGGCGGGCTGCAGGTCATCGTCAAGGAACTGCTGGACGCGGGCTTCCTCGATGGTGACGCACTGACGTGTACGGGGGAGACCCTGGCGGAGCAGGTCCGACGGCTCGACCCGCCGCCACCCGACCAAGACGTCATCTACAAGGTCGACAAGCCCTTCAAGGACACGGGTGGTCTCCGTCTGCTCCAGGGAAACCTTGCCCCGGAGGGGGGCGCGATCCTCAAGGTGGCCGGCGTCGAACGTGGCGTGCAGGACGGAGTGTTCAGGGGACGAGCTCGTGTATTCAACAGTGAGCGCGCGCTCGTCGAGGCTCTCGACCAGCAGCCGGACAGCTTCGAGGACAACGACATGGTGGTCATCCGCTACGAGGGACCCCGGGGTGCGCCGGGCATGCCGGAGCTGCTCGACCCCACGTCGCGGATCACGGCCCTGTGCCGCGAGCGGGACATCACCATCGCACTGATGACAGACGCGCGGTTCTCGGGTGGATCGGTCGGGCTGGTGATCGGCCACGTCGCACCGGAAGCCTTCCTCGGGGGACCCATCGCGCTCGTCGAACAGGGTGACACCATCGTGATCGACGTCACCAACGACCGCATCGACTGCGTGCAATTGGACGAGCCGGGCGTGCTCGAGCAGCGTGCTGCGGCCTGGCGGACGGAGGTCGACCGCAACGGCGGCGTCCACCCGGACGCCACTCCGGTCACGGACCGGGTGTTGGCGCGGATGCGAGCGACCGCGTTGCCGGCGCTGTTGGGCGGGGGCATGGCCACACCGCCGCCCGCATGATCGCGGGAGCTGTCGGGGCTACTTCTGGACCGTGCCGAGGGGATCCGGCCGGATGCACTCGACCGCGTCCCAGAGCTCATCCGCGGGCACCGGGTACCCGTAGAAGAACCCCTGCGCCGACTCGCACCCGATCGCCTGGAGCGCACCCGCCTGTTCCGCCGTCTCCACTCCCTCGGCGACCACGGACAGGTTCAGCGAATGCCCGAGGTTGACCAGGCCCTGGACGATGGCCGCGCTGCGGGAATCGTCGGAATCGAGCGTCGAAACGAAGCGGCGGTCGATCTTGATACCCGTGATGGGCAGGTCCTGAAGCCACGAGAAGTTGGAGTAGCCCGCGCCGAAGTCGTCCAAGCTGAGGCACACACCCAGGTCCCGAAGTGATCGCATGACCACCTCGGCGACCCCGACGTCGAGCAAGGCCTCCTCGAGGATCTCGAAACCGAGCAGTTCCGGCGGAAGCCCGTTGCGCGTGAGCACGTCCACGACCAACGCCGGGAACCCCGGGTCGGCGAGTTGTTGCGGGGAGACGTTCACCCAAAGGCGGAAGGGGCCGGAGAGTTTGTCCTCCGCCCGCCACCGTGCGAGGTCCGCCGTCGCCTGCTCCAACACCCAGGTGCCGATCGAAGTGATGAGGCCGCTGTCCTCGGCGACGGGCAGGAACTTCTCGGGAAGGACTCGCCCGTGACCCGGCCGGTCCCATCTCAGGAGCGCCTCGGCCGCGACGACGTCCTCGGACAGAGGGTCGACGATCGCCTGGTACAGCAGCAACAAGTTGCCGGTCGCCATTGCGACGGGGAGCTCGCGCTCGATCTCGAAGCGCTCCCTGACCTGCGCGCGCATCTCGTCGTCGAAGAGCTCCCAGCGCCCACGCCCGCCCTCTTTGGCCCGGTACATCGCAGTGTCCGCGTTGCGCAGCAATGTCTCCGCGGAATGCCGCCGGAGTCCGGGCACCGTCATGGCGATGCCCACGCTCGCGCTGATCCCGTAGTCGGAGCCGTCGATCTCGATCGGCTTCTGGAACGTGTCGAGCAGGTGCTGGGCGATGGCGCAGGCCTCGTTTGACCCCCGCACGTCCGGGCAGATGACCACGAACTCGTCGCCCCCGAACCGCGCCACGCTGTCCGTCTTCCGACACGACGCGCTCAGGCGATGCGCGACCTGTTGCAGGACCCTGTCGCCGACCTGGTGGCCGAAGAGGTCGTTGACCACCTTGAACCGGTCGAGATCGAGGAAGTAGAGAGCCACGGAGCGTCCGTTGCGATGACTGAGCGCCAAACTCTGTTCGAGACGATCGTCGAGGAGGGCCCGGTTGAGCAGACCCGTCAAGGGGTCGTACATCGCCTGATACGCGTTGATCTGCTTCAACCGGTCGACGAGGTCCCGGTTCTGCTTGAACAGGCGTCTCCTCGTCAGGGCGTCAGCGACGCTCTTTTGAAACTGCTGCGGCGCGACCGGCTTGATCAGATAAGCGTCGAGTTGTCCCACCGCCTCGATGGCGGTGTCGAGCGTCGCATAACCCGTCAACAGGAGAACGGGGACCTCCGGATCGTGGGTCTTGACGTCCTGGGCGAGGTCGATGCCGGTGCCGTCGGGCAGCTGGTAGTCGACGACGACCACGGCCGGCGTGTGGATGGCGACCAGTTTCCGCGCGTCATCGACCCGGCCCGCGGTGATCGTCTCGACCCCGTTCATGCGGAGGACCTCGACCAGCGTGTCGCGCATCTCCTCGTCGTCGTCAACGATCAGGACGGTTTCAAGATGCTCGGGCGCACCATAGAGATGTGTCATGCGTCCTCGCGGTCGATCGCAGCTCTGACTTCATCGAGCAACTGTCGGGGCGCAACGGGCTTCATCAGGTGGGAGAAGACCTTGTGCCCGACGCTCCGCTTGTCTTCTCCCTCGAAACGGTACGCGGACATCAAGATGACGTTCGGAGGTGAGTCGAGGGCCTGGAGTACCTCAATACCGGTCCGCCGCGGCATGCGGATGTCGAGGAGCAGGACTGACACGCTCCCAGATTCCAGCATGTCGAGCGCGTCCTGACCGTCGGCGGCCTCAGCGACGGAGTAGCCGGCCGAACGCAGGATCTGGGCGACAGAGGTGCGGATCGGCTCTTCGTCGTCGACGACGAGCACGTCGGCCAGCAGGACGCTGTTCACGTCGTCACTTTTTTCTTTACAGGCAGCACGACGGTCGCCCGTACGCCGCCGGTGGCTGCGTTCTCCAGCGAGATCTGCCCCCCGTGAGCCTGGACGAGCCGCTGGACGATGGCCAGTCCGAGCCCGGTCCCGCTGTTCTTCGTCGTGAAGAAAGGCTCGAAGATCCGCTGCATCTCGTCGTCCTGGATCCCGTCCCCGGTGTCTTCGACCGTGAACGTTGCTGAGCCGTTGGAGCAGAAGGCCCCGAGACGCACCGTCCCACCGTCGGGCATGGCCTGATACGCGTTCGTGACCAGATTCGTGAGCACCTCCGCCAGCTGGCCGCGGTCGCCGACGAGCGAGCAGGGCGCGACCTCTACGTCGACCTGGACGTGTTCGGGTTGCGGCGTCGCAGAGAGGACCTCGTCGACCAGGTCGGGCACGTCGATCTCGCTATTGACCAACTCGCGGGGCCGGACGAAAGCGGTCAGGTCGTCGGCCAGAACGGCCGCCTTCGAGGTCTCCCGCTCAGCCATGGACAGGTACTTCTCGGCGTTCTGCGACAGGTCTTCGCCGAGATCACCCCGGACGATGAACAGGGCGTTCGTCACGGCGGCGAGCGGGTTCCTGAGCTCGTGGCCGATCACCGACGCCATCTCACCGACGGCGGAGAGCCTCTCCTGCCGGACGAGCGCGTCTTGTGTCTCCTTGAGCTCGCGGAGGGACGCGTTCAAGTCCGCGGTGCGCTCGTCGACCAGGGCCTGGGCGTAGCGGTGTCGTCGTTGGACCGTCTCGACCGTGAGGCCGACGATGAGAGCGATGAACAAGCCCATGACGAGCAGGATCAACGGTCCGGAAGAGGCCAGCCCCGAGACGAATGGTGTACGGGCGTTCGCAACGAGCGTCCAGTTCGACCCGCCGATGCGCACCTTCGTGCTCGCCGTAGGCGAGGCCAGCGGGAGTTTCATCGTCGATGAGAGCAGCAAGTTGGCCGACCGTACGGGCCCCGGGCCGTACAGCGCTGCGTCGAGGTTGCTGAATGCTTGCCCGATCACCGACGCGAGGTTGATGTGGGTCGGGATCGCTAACTGCTGGTAGACGTAGAGGCCGCTCGGGGCGGGCGGAACCTGCACGGCGAAACGCGCATTGCTGAGTTTGCCGTTCGTCGTCACGGGCCCGCTGACGCCCTCCTTCCCCCGGGCGAGTTGGACCGTGGCCAGGGCCGGACCGGTCAGGGTCTCTCCCGGTTGGAACGCGGGAATCGGGGAGGCCACGACGACGTAGTGATCACCCACCTTGCGGATGAGGACTTCCGACGACTTCGAAAGGCCCACGTAGTCGAGGAACTGAGTCGGTGAGGCGTTGGTCAGCTGCACCACGTCGGCCGTGCTCGTTAGACCGGTGATGACGCCGTCCAATGCGTACGACGCCGTCTCTCCCGCGTCGGTGGTGTTGCTGACAAGCAGGGATGTCTCCTGCTGGTCGACATTGTGCTGCAGCAGGAAATAGCCGCCGACGCTGAGAAGGACGATTATCGCCCCGATGAGGAGGGAGACCGGCGAGGGGATCCAACGGCGGTTCATTGGAGGCTCCGTGGGAAAACGCACGCGCAAACAAACCGCCCTTCGGCGTGGGCCATGTCACTCGCCGCGCTCTCAGCGGGTGGCGCCAGCGTCATCGTTTCCCCCAAAAGACAGTCGTGGCCGCTCCGCCACGAGTCTCTCCGCCTGACATTCTTCCACAGGTGCTGGACGAATCGTCCAGCGGCTCTGACGGAGGCAAACAGATGTTCGTTCGCCCCGGCGGGCGGTCTACATCCCCTTGACGAGGCCCACTGTGTTGCCCTGGGGGTCAGTGAACATGGCGATGGACGGGCCGCCGGGGATGTCGGTGGGGTCCATCACCTTCGTGCCGCCCAGCGAAACGGCCTTGTCCAGGCTGGCCTGCAGGTCGTCGGTGTTGACGTAGAACGTGAGGAACGGCTTCCCGTCCTGGCTCGGGCTGACGCCACCGCCGATGCCGGGCGCGATGGGCGTCACGATGCCGTAGTTCGCAGGATTGTTCGAGTCGATCTGCCAACCGAAGAGGTCGGCGTAGTACTTCTGGAGGGCGGCCCCGTCCGGGCCGAGGATCTCGAAGTGCACGACCGGGTGTTCCATCTGATTCTCCTTTCGGTGTCGGGCTGCCGCCGCGCCGCGCGGCGGGCTCCCGAACCCGTACTCGGAGTCTGCTCCGTGCCTGTGACGCGGGGAAGGGGCGGGCAGGGGTTGTCCGCCCTGGATGGGCGTGGCAGAATGAGCGGGCTATGAGCGCGCGCCCGACCCGGCCCGAGACGATTCTGGTAGTCGTAACGTAGAGGCGCGCCCTCACATCGCAGCGCGCCTCTCGACCTCCCGATCCGGGGGGTCGTTTCAATTCTCGGACAAATTTCGCCGCACGAACCATCCAGGAACCACGCAGAGACAGGAACAAGGGGACCGACAATGAAGCTGACAGGGGCCCAGGCCCTCATCAAGAGCCTCGAGATGCAGGGGGTCGACGTCATGTTCGGCCTGCCCGGCGGCGCCATCCTGCCGGTCTACGACCCGATCATCGACTCGTCGATCCGCCACATCCTGGTTCGCCACGAGCAGGGCGCCGGCCATGCGGCCGAGGGCTACGCCATGGTGACCGGCAAGCCCGGCGTCGCCATGGTGACGAGCGGCCCCGGCGCCACCAACATCGTCACGCCGCTGGCCAACGCGTACATGGACTCGACACCGCTCATCGTCATCTCCGGCCAGGTGGCCACGCCGGCCATCGGCACCGACGCCTTCCAGGAGTGCGACATCACCGGCGTGACGATGGGCATCACGAAGCACAACTGGCTCATCAAGGATGTCGACGACATCCCGAGGGTGGTGGCCGCCGCGTTCCACGTGGCGACGACCGGGCGGCCGGGGCCGGTCCTGATCGACCTGCCCAAGGACATCTCGAACGCGCCCATGGAGTGGTACTGGCCGACGTCCGTCGAGGAGCTCGACCTCCCGGGCTACCACCCGGTGACGTTCGGCGACCCGGTGCTCGTCGCACAGGCGGCCGAGCTCATCGCGGCGGCGAAGCGGCCCGTCCTGTACGTCGGTGGCGGCGTGCTGAAGGCAAGGGCCGCCGAGGCGCTGCGCGCGTTGGCCGACCGGACGGGCATCCCGGTCGTGACGACGCTCATGGCCCGGGGAGCGTTCCCCGACTCGCACCCGCAGGCACTCGGGATGCCCGGGATGCACGGCCACTACACCGCTGTCACCGCGATGCAGAGGAGCGACCTGCTGATCAACCTCGGCGCGCGGTTCGACGACCGGGTGACGGGCAAGATCTCCTCGTTCGCGCCCGAGGCCAAGGTGATCCACGTTGACATCGACCCCGCCGAGCTGGGCAAGGTGCGCGTGCCCGACGTCGGTATCGCCGGCGACTGCCGCCAGGTGATCGGCGAGCTCCTGCTGGCGATGGACGCCCGCGACACCGTGGGAGAAGCCGTGGTGCAAGACCTCGAGCCGTGGTGGCGCCAGGTCCACGAATGGCAGGAGCGCTTCCCCCTCCACTACTCGGAAACGGAGGGCGGTGCGATCAAGCCACAGAACGTCGTCGAGCAGCTGCGGGACGCGGCCGACGAGGACACCATCGTCGTCGCCGGCGTGGGCCAGCACCAGATGTGGGCCTCGCAGTACTGGAACTTCGAGCACCCCTACACCTGGGTCAACTCGGGCGGGGCGGGCACGATGGGCTTCGCCGTGCCGGCGTCCATCGGGGCGAAGGTCGGCCGTCCCGACCGCACCGTGTGGGCGATCGACGGCGACGGCTGCTTCCAGATGACGGCGCAGGAATTGGTGACGGCGAGCGCGGAGCAGATCCCGGTGAAGATCGCGATCCTCAACAACGCCTACCTGGGCATGGTGCGCCAGTGGCAGGAGATGTTCTACGGGGAGCGCTACTCGGAGGTCTACCTCTCGCCCGACCTGCCCGACTACGTCATGTGGGCCGAGGCCATGGGCTGCGTCGGCATCCGGGCCGAGTCGCCCGAGGACGTGGGCCCCGCGATCGAAAAGGCGAACTCCATCGACGATCGCCCCGTCGTGGTCGACTTCCGCACCGACGCCTTCGAGAAGGTCTTCCCGATGGTGGCGGCCGGCGCGTCGAACGACGACATCGTGGTGCACCCGGACCAGGCTGCGGCCCGATGAGCGCCGCCGCCGCAGGAGCCACTGCCGCCAACGTCACGGCGCTCAAGGGGGCCAAGGGGCCGTCGCCCCGCCATCACATCCTCTCGGTGCTCGTGGAGAACAAGGCCGGTGTGCTGGCGCGGGTGGCCGGCCTGTTCAGCCGGCGCGGCTTCAACATCTACTCCCTCGCCGTCGCCCCGACCGACGAGGACGAGCACTTCAGCCGCATCACGATCGTGGTCGACGTGGAGTCGGCCCCGCTCGACCAGATCGTCATGCAGCTCGACAAGCTGATCAACGTGGTCTCCATCGGCGAGCTCTCGCCGGCCGAGGCAGTCGAACGGGAACTGGTGCTCGTCACCGTGGCGGCGGGGCCCACGGAGCGCTCGCAGGTGATCCAGCTGGTGGGCGTCTTCGGCGGCGAGGTGATCAACGTCGGGACGGACCGCCTGACCGTGATGCTGGCGGGCCGGCCCGAGAAGATCGACGACTTCGAGGGACTGCTCGAGCAGTATCACGTCGTCGAGCTCCAAAGGACGGGCCGCGTGGCCCTGCCTAAGCTGGAACGCCACTGACCCGCCGGGACAACCGGGGTCAACCAGGGACAAAGAAAGAGAAGAGACGCCATGGCCACGCTGTACTACGAGTCCGACGCCGACCCCACGCTGATCGCGGGGCGCAAGGTCGCCATCCTCGGCTACGGGTCGCAGGGCCACGCCCATGCGCAGAATCTGATGGAGTCGGGGGTGGACGTGCGCGTCGCCCTGCGCGAGGGGAGCTCGAGCCGGACCAAGGCGCAGGAGGCGGGGCTACGCGTCACGTCGCTGGCCGACGCCGCGGCCGAGGCCGACGTGATCATGATCCTGCTGCCCGACACCGAGCAGAAGGCGGCCTACGACGAGTTCGTGGCCCCGAACCTCAACGACGGCGACATGCTGATGTTCGCGCACGGGTTCAACATCCGCTTCGGCCAGATCGTGCCGCCCGCCGGCGTCGACGTCACCATGGTGGCGCCCAAGGGGCCGGGCCACCTCGTCCGGCGCACCTACACCGAGGGAGGGGGGGTCCCGTCGCTCGTTGCCGTGCATCAGGACGCCACCGGGAAGGCACGCGACCTCGCCCTGTCCTACGCGCACGCCATCGGCGCGACCCGGGCCGGCGTGCTCGACACGACGTTCGACGAGGAGACCGAGACCGACCTCTTCGGCGAGCAGGTGGTGCTCTGCGGCGGGCTCACCGCGCTCGTTACCGCGGGCTTCGAGACGCTCGTCAACGCGGGCTATCAGCCCGAGTCGGCGTACTTCGAGTGCCTCCACGAGCTGAAGCTGATCATCGACCTCATGTACGAGCAGGGCATCGCCGGCATGCGCTTCTCCATCTCCGACACGGCCGAGTACGGCGACCTCACCCGCGGCCCCAAGGTCATCAACGCCCACGTCC
>DATMMN010000113.1:0-15260 GCA_035569675.1 Acidimicrobiales bacterium
CACGCCGTGGGAGGGATGGGTCAGCAGCTGGGCCAATGCACCGTCGTTCGTCAGGATGAGCAGTCCCTCGGTGTGGCGGTCGAGCCGCCCGACCGGGAACACGCGCGGCTCGGTGGGGACCAGCCCGACGACGGTAGGGCGGCCCTGGGGGTCGTCGGCCGTCGTGACGACGCCGTCCGGCTTGTTCAACAAGTAGTAGACGAGGTCCGGCGCCACCGGAATGAGGTTGCCGTCGACCTCCACCCGTGCGGTTGCGGTGTCGATGCGTTGACCCAGCCGGGCCGGCTCGCCGTCGACGGTCACCCGGCCGTCGACGATCAGCTCCTCGGAGGCACGGCGCGAGCCGAGGCCGGCGCGGGACAGGACCTTCTGCAGGCGCTCACCGTGCTTCCCGTCTGTTCCCGGTTGCTCCGGTATCCCGGGCGACGCGCTGGCGTCAGCCGTCGTCGTTGGCCGCCTCGATGCCGAGGCCCAGCGCGGAGCGCATTTCGCTCTCGAGGTCGCCCGCCACCTCGGGGCCGGGAAGGAAGTCCTCGACCGCCGGCAGCTGTGCCAGCGAGTCAAGGCCGAGTCGCTCCAAGAAGAGGTCCGTCGTCCCGAAGAGCGCGGGCTGGCCAGGTCCCTCGGCGTGGCCCACGACCTCGATATAGCCGCGCTGCTCGAGCAGGCGGGTAACGCCGTCGACGTTCACCCCGCGCAAGGCGGAGATCTGGCCCCGGGAGACGGGCTGGCGGTAGGCGACGATCGCCAGCGTCTCGAGCGCGGCGGTGGAGAGACGGTGCGACACCTCACGGTTCGCGAAGCGCTCGACGTACGGGGCGAGGTCCGGATGGGTCTGCAACCTCGCGCCTCCCGCGATCCGGGCCAGGACGAAGCCGCGGCGGTCTTGCTCGTACTCCTGCGCCAGCTCGGTCAGCGCCTCTTCTATCGAGCCGACCGGCACCTCCAAGAGCTCGGCCAAGAGCTGAGGCGGCAGTGGCTCCACCGCCACCAACAAGATGGCCTCGATCGTCCGTCCCAGCTCAGCGCGCTCCACGAGTCGTACTCCTCATCCTTCGTAGTCGTCGATCTCGTACCCGCCGAGTTCGGCCAGCCCGCGTCCGCTCGCGACGCCGGCCAGCTCGTCCCTTTCGAGCCAGGAGATTTGCAGGTCGCCGAACGTCGTCCCCTGGCCCAGCGTCACCCGGCCCATCTTGCACAACTCGAGCAGGGCGAGGAAACGGACGATCACGTCAATGCGGGTGCGGCACTCCCGCACGAGCTCCCGGAACGACGACGTCCGGGCTATGTCGGGCAGCGACAGCAACTCGGTGACGGCTTCCGAGACCGAGACGGTGTCGACCGTGACGTGTGACAGGTCGACCCGGGGCACGGGGCGCTCCGCCGAGCCGCGCAGATAGGCCTGGGCCAGGTCCTCGGAGGTGACTCCTGCCAGCAGGTCCGGTGCGTGGACGACGAAGCCGTCGTCCAGCCCGACCTCACGGGGCACCGAGCGCGCAGCCTGCTCCGTCAGAGCCACGAACACATCGGCGGCCGCGGCGTAAGCCCGGCACTCGAGGAGCCGGGACAGCAGCAGGTCGCGCTCCTCCCAGCCGATGAGGTCCTCGTCGTCCTCGACGGACTCGGGACCGGGCAGCAGTCGCTGCGACTTCAGCTCGATGAGGATGGAAGCCACCAGCAGGAACTCCGACAGCTGATTGAAATCGATCCGCTCGCGCTCCTCGCTCAGGATCTGCACAAAGGCGTCGACGACCGGCAAAAGGGGGACGTCGAGCACGTCGACCTCGTGCGACGACACCAGATGGAGGAGGAGGTCGATCGGGCCCTCGAAGACCGGGGTGGAGACCGCGTAGGCCACTCGCCGACGTTATCGAACGGGGCGTCGGGTCCGGCGCACCCCTGGTGGACCCCTACCATGGCGCCCCATGAACAGGGTCCTTTCCGGCATAGCGCCATCGGGCAGCTTCACCTTGGGGAACTACCTCGGGGCCCTGCGGCACTGGGTCTCGTTCCAGGATGGCCACGACGCCTACTACTGCGTGGTCGACCTTCACGCCCTGACGACCGAGGTCGGGGAGGCGAATCTGCGGGCCAACACGCTCGACGCTGCCCTCAACCTCCTCGCGATCGGCCTCGAGCCCGAACGCTCCACCTTGTTCATCCAGAGCCAGGTCCCCGAGCACCCCCGTCTCACCTGGCTGCTCGAGTGCACCACGGCCATGGGCGAGCTCCGCCGCATGACGCAGTTCAAGGACAAGAGCAGGGAGCAGGAGGCCGTTCGGGTCGGGCTCTTCACCTACCCATGTCTCATGGCGGCCGACATCCTCCTCTACGACGCCGACGCAGTGCCTGTAGGTGACGACCAGCGCCAGCATCTGGAACTGGCCCGCGAGCTGGCCAACCGCTTCAACCACCGCTACGGCGAGACGTTCGTGGTCCCGGAGGCCGCGATCCCGGGCACGGCGGCGCGCGTCATGGACCTCCAGCACCCCGAGCGCAAGATGTCCAAGTCGGCCGACTCCCCGCTCGGCACGATCGGCCTGCTCGACTCCGACGACGACATCACCCGCAAGGTGCGCAAGGCCGTCACCGACACCGACGGCGAGATGCGTTACGACCGGGACAAGAAACCAGGCCTGGCCAACCTGCTCGAGATCCTGGCCGCGGCCACGGGCCGCTCGCCTGAGAACGTGGTCAACGAGTACACCCGCTACGGCGATCTCAAGAACGACGTCGCCGCGGCGCTTGTCGAACTCCTGCGCCCGATCCGTGAACGCCGGACTGCACTCGAACTCGACCGGACCTACGTCGACGACGTGCTGGCACGCGGCGCCGCCCACGCCCACCAAGTTGCCGCGGCAACGTATGCACGGGCGGCGGACGCGATCGGACTGCTGCCCGGCAGAGCCGACTGAGGCACGCGCCCGGTCCCGGGCGCCCACTTCAACTTCGACCCGGCCGGCTAGACCCCGAGCACCCGTCCCCACCAGCTGTAAATCTCGTTGAACAGCCACGAGATGGGGCCGGTGTGCCCGTTGTTGTCCAGGAAGAAGTTCAGGACCACGAGGCCGAGGAGTATCGGCATCGTGTACTGGCGGTAGCGCAGGTACGTCGGCCACCAGCTTCTCGGCAGCAGCCGCTCGAAGAGGACCGAGCCGTCGAGCGGTGGCACCGGGATCATGTTGAACACGAACAGGCCGACGTTGACGACGCCCGCGTAGAACAGGATCTGAGCCGACGTCGACCACTGCGTGAGGGTGACCCAGTTCGGCGGCAGGTCCGGCCGCGCGAAATGGATGAACAGCAGCGCGAACAGCGCTGCCAGAACCGCGTTGACGAGGGGCCCGGCCAGCGACACCACGACGCCCTCGTTCCGCGGGCTGCGCAACCGACCGACGTTCACCGGCACCGGCTTGGCCCATCCGAACACGCCGATCCCGCTCAGCGAGAGCAGGGCCGGGACGATCAAGGTCCCGACCGGGTCGACGTGCACGACCGGGTTCAGACTCAGCCGGCCGGCGCGTTTGGCGGTGTCGTCGCCGAACGCGTTGGCCACGAAGCCGTGCATGACCTCGTGGAGGATGATCGAGGGTACGACGACGCAGAAGATGATGATCTCCTGCTTCTTGATGTTGTGATGGACGACGAGAGCCACCACGAGAACGGCGATCGCGACTGTCCACAGCGTCGCTTTGGTCCGCTGATCCATCGGTCGCCTCCCCGAGGAGGCTCCGGGCGAACGCACCGATGGCCTAGTGCTTGGCGGCGTCGACGATGCAGAGACGAGCCGCCGGCATCGCCTCGAGGCGCGGCGCGCCGATCGGCTTGCCGCACACCTCACAGAGGCCATACGTCCCGTCCGCCAGGCGCTGCAGCGCAGCCTCCACCTCGTCGAGGCTCTCCCGCAGCTCCGTCGCCAGCCGCTCCGCCTCGCCCCGCTCCGCCGTCACCTGGCTGGAGTCCGCAAAGTTGGAGTCGTAGTTGAGGCCACTGCCCTGGTCCGCGAAGCCCAGTTCCGTCAGCTGGGCATGCAAATGGGCCTGCTCGTTGCGGAGGAGCTCGGTGAAATCGACGTTGGCGGTCTCGGCCGTGGGGGCCTCGTTCGGCATGGGGTCATGCTACGCGGTCCCTCCCCCCCTTGTTCCGGCACGGGGGTGGGCGCCCTCGTAGGCGCGACGCAGGTGTTCAGGGGAAACCTTGGTGTAGCGCTGGGTCGTGGCGATCGAGGCGTGGCCCAGGAGTTCCTGCACGACCCGCACGTCCGCCCCGCGCCCCAGCATGTGGGTGGCGCAGGAGTGGCGCAGCACGTGGGGGCTGACCTTCTCTTCCAGCCCGACCCGGGCCGCGTACTTCTTCACCACCCCGAAGGCACCCACCCGGGTCAGGCGGCCCCCTCGGGCATTGAGGAAGACGGCCTCGGCGTCGCTGCGCCGCCTCCACTTCTTTGGCACGAAGAGCGGCCGCCCCTCTCCCGACAGCCAATCGGCTAGGGCCAGCCGGGCCAGCTGGCCCAGCGGAACGACTCGTTCCTTGTCCCCTTTTCCGAGCACGCGCACGAGGGGCATGCCACGCGCGTCGACGGCATCCGCCACGTCGCCGAGATTGAGCCCGACGACCTCGCTCACGCGCGCTCCCGTGCCGTAGAGCACTTCGAGGAGTGCGCGGTCTCGCAGCACGGCGGGACCGGTGCCGACGACCGCGCCGAGGAGCCGCTCGGTCTCCTCTTCGCTGAGTGCTTTGGGCAACAGGTCGGAGACCGACACCGACGGCAGGTCTGCGGCCGGGTCGTCGTCGCGCCGCCCCTCCTCGACGAGGAAGCGGTAGAAGCCGCGGATGCTGGAATGGGCGCGCGCCACCGACGCCTTGCTGTGAGACGCACGCAGCAACGCGAGGTACGCCGCCACGTCGGCCGACGAAACTGTATCGATCTCGTTCCGGCCGCCCTCTTCGAGCGCAGCGCCGAATGCCGTCAGGTCACGCCGGTACGCGGCCAGCGTGCGTGGCGAGCGCCCCCGCTCGACCTCGAGCCACGAGAGGTACTCCTCGGCGGCGCGGGACAGCGACGACGCCGACGACATGCTCACGGCAGGCGTCCCGACGAAGACAGGCGCTCACGCGCCATGAAGAGCCCGAGCACCGTGGTCTCGTCCTTCAGCGTCCCGTCCGCGATCAGGTCGTCAAGATCGCGCAACGCGATCCGCTCTACGGTCATGAACCTCTCCTCGATCCCGTCGGGGCGGCTCTCGACCGGAGTGAGCCCGGTGGCGAGGAAGATCGTCGTGTGCTGGTCGCTCACGCCCGGCGTGTTCCACGTGCCCATCAGCCGCTCGTAGTGCGTCGCCTCGAGCCCCGCCTCCTCGGCGAGCTCGCGCCGGGCGGTGGATTCTTCGGACTCGTCACCTTTGTCCCGGGTCCCGGCCACGATCTCGAGCACCATCTCGTCGACCGCGGCCCGGTACTGGCGCACCAACGTGACCGTGCCGTCGTCGTGGGCGGGGACGACGGTGACCGCCCCGGGGTGTCGGATGACGAAGCGGTCGAACGGATTGCCGTCGGGGTCGACCAGGTGGAAGCGGTCGACCCGGAACAGCCACGCCTTCAGGAGCTCCTCTTCCGAGATACGGCGGAAGCCCCCGGCGCCCACCGGACTAGGTGACGGCGTCGAGATCGAGCAGGTGCGGCTCGCGGCCGTCCGCCCGCTCCAGCGCAGCCCCCACCAAGTCACGGAAGAGCGGGTGCGCCCGGTCCGGCCGGCTCTTGAATTCGGGGTGCGCCTGGGTGGCCACCCAGTAGGGGTGGTCCTCCAACTCGACGAACTCGACCAGGCGCCCGTCGGGCGAGTGGCCCGAGCAGACGAGGCCCACCGCCTCGAGTCGCGACTTGTACTTGTTGTTGAACTCGAAGCGGTGCCGGTGGCGCTCGGTCACGGCCAGAGTGCCGTACGCGTCAGCCACCTTTGAACCCGGGAGCAGCACGGCCTGGTACGAGCCGAGTCGCATCGTGCCCCCCTTCTCGGTGACCTCCGCCTGGTCAGGCATCAGGTCGATGACGAGATGCGGCGACATGCTGTCGAACTCGCGCGAGTTCGCGTTGTCCAGCCCGGCCCGGTCGCGGGCTATGGAGATCACCATCACGTGCAGGCCGAGGCACAACCCGAGGCAGGGGATCCCATGGTCGCGGGCGTGGCCGGCCGCGGCCACCATGCCCTCGATCCCCCGCTCGCCGAAGCCGCCGGGGATGACGATGCCGTCGAGGCTCCGCAGGCGGTCCGTGGCGAGCAAGTCGGGCACCAGCTCAGCGTCGATCCAATCCAGCTCGACCTCGGCCCCGTGATGGAAGCCCGAGTGGCGTAGCGCCTCGACGACCGACATGTACGCGTCCGGCATGTTCACGTACTTGCCCACGATGCCGATCTTGACCCGGCGCGCCAGGCCCTCCACCCGCTGCACCAATGACTCCCACTCGGAGATGTCGATGGTGTGCTGCGCCTCGTCGATCCCGAGTGTGCGGCACACGTAGGCGTCGAGCCCCTGTTCGTGCAGGACCAGCGGGATCTCGTAGATGCTCGCCGCGTCGACCGCGGAGACCACGGCGTCGATCGGGACGTCACACTGGAGCGAGATCTTGCGCTTGAGGCCCTCGGAGATCGGTTTGTCGCTGCGGCACACGATGATGTCGGGCTGGATACCACGGCTGCGCAGCTCGGTGACCGAGTGCTGCGTCGGCTTCGTCTTCTGCTCCCCCGACACGAGAAACGGCACCAGCGTGAGGTGCAAATAACAGACATTGTCTCGGCCGATGTCCCGCCGGAACTGCCGGATCGCCTCGATAAACGGCACGATCTCGATGTCGCCGACCGTCCCGCCGATCTCGACGATGACCACGTCGATGTCCTCGTCCGCCAAGCGATGGATGCGGTCTTTGATCTCGTCGGTCACATGCGGGATGACCTGCACGGTGCGCCCGAGGAAGTCGCCCCGGCGCTCCTTCGCAATGACCGAGCTGTAGATCCCCCCCGTCGTTGTGTTGGAGCGCCTGGACAGGCTCTCGTCGATGAAGCGCTCGTAGTGCCCGAGGTCGAGGTCGGTCTCACCCCCGTCCTCGGTCACGAACACCTCGCCGTGCTCGCCGGGGTTCATGGTCCCCGGGTCCACGTTGATGTAGGGGTCGAGCTTGCACATCGTCACGCGCAAGCCACGGCATTTGAGGAGTCGGCCGAGCGAGGAGGCGGTGAGGCCCTTACCGAGGGAGCTCGAGACTCCGCCGGTCACGAAGATGAACTTGCTCACGCCGCCTTAGGGGCGCCGAGCATCGTCTCGCATGATCGGTGCACCCGACCACGATAATCGATCGGCGTGACATCTGGCGCGGACCCAGGATTCACCCGATCGCCTCCGGAGCGTAGGAACAAAGCTGACGTCCCCGTCCAGCGGGCGGTCAGCTTCGACTGAATGAGCCGAGCCCTTATGGGCGCTGAAACGTCATAAGACCAGACCGACGACATAAGAGCGGCCCCGATGCACCCGCGCGACTCTCCCTCGAGGACTGGCGTTGCTGCCGCCGGACCCACCCGATGTTGGCACTGCTAGGTCCCCCCACCGCCTCCCACGCCGAGCAGTTCGCGGGCGTGCGCACGCGCCGCGTGGCTCCCGGGATGCCCCGACAGCATTCGTGACAGTTCGGTGACGCGCTCCTCCCCTGCCACCGCAGACGCCACGGTTACCGTGCGTCCCCGTGATTCCTGCTTGACCACACTGATCTGCGCGTCCGCCCGCGACGCAACCTGAGCCAGGTGCGTGACGACGAGCACCTGTCGTTCCGCCGCCACCTCGTGGAGGGCCTCGCCCAAGGCTAGGGCTGCCGCTCCACCCACCCCAGCGTCGACCTCGTCGAACACCATGGTCTCCGGACCCCCCGACCCGACCAGGCGGATCGCCAGCATCGCCCGTGCCAGCTCACCCCCGGACGCCGCTCGGGCCAGCGGCTGCAGCGACTCGCCGACGTTGGCGCCCAACCACAGCTCCACGGGCTCGCCCGCGCCCTCCGGCGAAAGCCGTACTTCGAGCTTTGCCCCCGCCATAGCCAGGTCGGCCAAATGCTCCTCGACCCGGTGCCCGAACTCGCCCGCCGCCGAGGCTCGCACCGCTCGTACAGCGGCCTCGGCCTCTCCAAGCTCCTTGGACAGCTCCTGTTGTCGCGCCGTCAACCGCGCCGCCTCGCCCTCCGCATCCTCGAGGATCGCCAGTCGCGCCGCCGCCTCGAGCGCATAGGCCATGACGGCATCCAGGTCCTCGCCGTACTTGCGCCGCAACTCCGACAGCAAGCGCCGGCGTTCTTGCACTTCGGCCAAGCGGGCCGGATCGTCCTCCCACCCCTCGGCCTCGTCGCGCAGCGCGCGCGCCACGTCGACGAGTTCGACCGCTGCGGCCGCGACCCTGGCGCGGTAGTCCTCGAAGGCGTCCCGGCCGCTCAGGGCTGCTGCCGCCTCGCCCAGCGGTTCGGCCGCGCCCCCCTCACCACCGGCCGGGTCGAGCAGTTCGGCCGCGCCAAGCGCTGCTTCCCGATACGCGCCGGCATCCGCCAGGCGATCCTCCTCGGCCCGCAAGCCGGCTTCCTCGTCGGGATCCTCCAGACGGGCCATCTGAATCTCGTGCACTTGGTAGCGCAGGACGTCGGCCTCACGGGCACGCTGCTGTTCGTCCCCGCCGAGCGCGGCCAGCGAGCCTTCGAGTGCGCGCAGCTCGGTATGCAGCGCGCGTACCACCGACAAGTCCGTGCCGGCGAAGGCGTCGAGCACACTGCGCTGGGCACCCGGCGTCACCAGGGCCCGGTGCTCGTGCTGGCCATGGATCTCGGCGAGCCCGGCCGCCGCCTCGCCGAGCGCCCCCACCGGCGCCATGCGGCCGTCGACCCACGCCTTCGAACGTCCCTCCGCCGGTACCGACCGGACCAGGATCACCTCCCGCTCCTCGCCTTCGCCTTCGCCCTCGGCATCGATGACGAAACGCGCCTCCACCAACGCCTCGGTCGCGCCGGCGCGCACGATGCCAGGGTTGGCACGCGCACCCAGCAAGAGCTGCAACGCTTCGACCACCAAAGTCTTTCCCGCGCCGGTCTCGCCCGTCAGCGCGGTCATGCCCGGCCCGAACGTGAGCGACAAGTCCTCGATCACTCCGAGGTCGCGCACGCGCAGGTCGGTCAGCACGGACTTGCGAACCCGCGCCAGACCCTCACGGCTCGCGGTCGGCGAGCAGCCGGAACCGCAAGATCGTGCCGAACGTGTGCGGCTCGTTGCGCACCACACGCACCGGGTGCTGCGCCACGCGGCACGTGATGACCGCGCCCGGCTGCAGCCGACCGACCTCCTGGCCGTCGATCACAAGGACGCCGCTGCGGTCCGGTACCACTTCCACGGTCACACACTGGTCCTCGGCCAGCACGAGGCTGCGGTCGAGGGAGAAGTGCGGCGCGACCGGCGTCACCACCATGGCGCGCAATGTCGGCGCAAGAATCGGACCTCCAGCCGAGAGGTTGTACGCGGTTGAGCCCGTCGGCGTTGCGACGATCAGGCCGTCGGCCGAATACGTCAACGCCTGCTCGCCGTCGATCGTCGTGGCCAGGCGCACAGTGTGGCCGAAGTCGATCTTCTCGATGACCACCTCGTTGAGGGCCAACAGCCTGGATATGTCATCGGGGGTCGAACGGTCCGAAATGCTCACGTCGAGCGCACTGCGCTCCTCGATCGCCGCCTTGCCCTCCAGGACCTTCTTCAACGCGCCTCGCACCTGGTCCGGCCCGAGGTCGGGCAGGTAGCCGAGCCGGCCGAAGTTCACGCCGAGCACCGGGATGTCGGCCCGCGCTGCGAGTCGCACGACCCGCAGGAACGTCCCGTCGCCGCCCAGGCTGACCGCGACATCGGTCCCCGCCAGATCCACCGCGTCGAGGTCCACGTCCACCCCCGCCTCCGCCACACGATCGGGACCGCTGAACTGCAAGATGCGCGCCACGTCCCCGCGCCCCTTCAGCCAATCGGCGGTGTCCATCGCGAGCGCCCGCGCGTCGGCGCGCTCAGGGTGTACCAAGAACGTGACGGTGGCCATGTGCTTCGCGACGCTCAGCCGGCCGGGTCGGTGGCGGCCAGACCGACTTCCGCCTCGGACACGGCGCCGGCGACCAGGGCCGCCACCTCGCCCGCTGCGACCACACCCATACCGTCGGCCCCGTCGGTCCCAACCCCGACCTTGCGGGCGTGCAGCAAGAACTCGACGTTGCCGGAGGCACCGGTCAAAGGGGACGCCATTGCCCCCATGATGCCGGTTCCGGCCGAGACGAACGCGGACGCCACTCCCTCCAGAGCCGCCCCCCAGACCTGGGGGTCACGCACCACGCCCTTCCCCCGCGACACGACCGCGCGCCCGGCCTCGAACTGCGGCTTGACCAGGACGACCAGGTCCGCCCCGGGCGCCGCCACCTCGCCGCACAACGCCGGAGCGACCGTCCGCAGCGAGATGAACGACAAGTCGGCCACCACCACGGGGCAGGGCGAGAACGCAGGATCCGCGGTCCGCAGCGTCTCCAAGCCCATCCCGCGCACGTTCACGCGTTCCAACACACACACGCGCGGGTCCTCCCGCAGCGACGGGTCCAGTTGGCCGTGTCCCACGTCGACCGCGTACACCTGCGACGCGCCCCGCTGGAGGAGACAATCGGTGAAGCCGCCCGTCGAGGCTCCGGCGTCCAACGCCCGGAGGCCGGCCACGGACACACCGAAGCGCGACAGCCCCGCCTCGAGTTTCAGCCCGCCACGCGACACATACGGCGACGGCGGCCCGAGGAGGACGATGGGCTCGCCGGGGGCAACCAGGCGGGCCGGCTTGTCGGCCGGCGCCCCGGAAACCAAGACCGAGCCGGCCTCGACGAGGGCGCGTGCTTCGTTGCGGGAGGGGGCGAGATCCCGCCGCACCAGCTCGGTGTCGAGCCGGCGGCGTCCGCCCCCGCTGGTCAGCGCGCCTTCTTGGCGGCCGACTTCTTTGCGGTCGTCGACTTAGTGGCCTTCTTGGCCGGGCTCTTCTTGGCCGGGCTCTTCTTGGCTGGAGCCTTCTTGGCCGAGGCGCTCTTCTTCGCAGCGCTCGACTTCTTCGACGCCGTCGGCTTCTTGGCGGCCTTTCGGGTCGGCACCGCCTTCTCGGCCGCGGCCCGGGCCCGTCCCGCCGTCTGCGAGGCCTGCTTGCGGGCCGCCGACGCGGTCTTCCCTGCCTGCTTGCGCGCCGCCGACGCCGTCTTGCCGGCCCGTGTCCGGGCAGCCGTTGCCGTCTTCTCGGCCCGCTGCGTGGCGTCGTGGGTCGCCCGGCGCCCGGTGTCGGCCGACTTCTTGAGGGCATCGCCGACCTGCTTGGCCAGGTTCTCGATGGCCTTGCCGTCCACCCGGCTCAGCTGCGCCGCCACTTCGTGACGCACCATCTCGATGATCTGTTCACTGGTCTTCCGGCTTCGATCCACCAAAGTGTCCACCCACTCCTGTGCCTCGGTGCGCTGGATGTCTCCTGCGTTCACCAACTCTCGCACGATCTCCTCGGCCCGGCCACGGGTTACCTGGCCGAACACCGAGCCCGCATCGAGGTACTTGCGTATCCGCTCATTGCTTGCCATTAGCCAACAGTATCTGAAGTGCTAGCTGAGAGCAAGCACTTTTCACCAACCCTTCGCGGTGGCGTTCACCAACGCGAGGAGGTCCTTGGCCGTGACGGCCGGCTCCGCGTCTACCCCCAGGCCCTTGGCTGGAGGGTCGCCCTCCCTGGTCACGCCCGAAAAGACGAGCGCGAAGGGGATTCCCAGCTGGGTCGCCAGCACCCCGTCGGTGGCCGGGCGGTCCCCCACCATGGCCCGCAGGTCCCCGTCCGGCACCATGGCCGCGAGTGCGTCGGCCGTCGCCCGGTGCGGCTTGCCGGCCACCTCGGGCGTCGTCTCCGCTGCGGTCGCCACGGCAGCCAGGAGGGCGCCGGCGCCTGGCACCAAACCTTCTGGTGTCGGAAACGTCGGGTCCTCGTTCGTGCCAATCAAGCGAGCCCCGTCGCGCACCGCCCTGGCCGCACGGTCCACCGCGTCGAACGTGAAACCGTGGGTCCAGCCGACCACCACGGCGTCGGCCGGGCCTTCCGGCACCACCGCAACGCCCCGGTGGCCCAGCGCCTCGATGATCCCGTCGTCCCCCAACACCAGCGCCGACGTCCCCGGCCGCAAGAGGCGGGCTGCCACGTCGGCCGAGCTCAGCAGATCCTCGTCCGACGCGCTTATGCCGCAGTGATCCAACCGGCGCCGCAGTTCGGCCCTCGTCGGCGACGAATTGTTCGTCGCGAACACGACGCGGATACCGGCGCCGCGCAAGCGGGCGACTGCTTCGTCCACGCCGGGGATTGGACGCCCTGTGAGCCAGACCACCCCATCGAGGTCGAGGACCCAGGTGCCTCCCGGGGGCGGTGGCCACATGGCCGCCGAGGCTAACCGTCGACGTCGCCAGCCCTGCGCTCGGGTGCGGTATTCCGAGTTGCCCCGCCGCCTTGGCGAGGAGCAGTGGGGCAACTCGGCGAACTGACGGCCGGCGGGGGTGCAATCGCCCCCGCCGGCCGGAACTCGAGCTCCCGTGCACCTCGAGAGGGGAACGGGGAGGAAAACTGGACCGCGGACGGCATCAACGGCATCGCTGCCGTCAAGGTGGAAGGCCGCCTACGCCAATTCCCCTCCCAACCGTCCCCGGGCCGCACGACGTAGCCCTCGCCGTCCGGCACCCTCGGGTTCACTTGGAGCTCTTTGCCAGGAAACCACACCCCGCCGCGCGACTCACGGATTTTGGGGCAACCGTCGGACGAATGCCGTGGGACCGTTATCAGTCCGCAACATCGCACAACAGCGCATGGCGCTAACGAGGAGGCAGATGCGGCGGGTACCGGGTGTGCGGTCGGTCATGACCGCGATGCTTCTGGCCACAGGGCTCTTGGCCGTCCCAGCGGCGACCCCGGGCGCGTCGGCGCAACCCGATCAGCACTGGGTGGCGACGTGGACGGCGAGCCCGACGGACTCTTTGGTGCCGATCGACGCAACCGGTCTGCCGGTCCCCGAGATCCTCACCGACCAGACCCTCCGCATGATGGTGACGCCCCACGTCGGGGGCTCCGTCCTTCGCATCCATTTGTCGAACCGCTTCGGCAAACAGGCCACGACTTTCGCGCACGTCACGGTTGGGACCGCCGGTACGAACGCGGTGGCGGACCCCACTCCCGTCACCTTCGGCGGACACCAGTCGGTCACGGTGCCCGTCGGCGACGACGTCGTGAGCGATCCCGTTTCCTTACAGTTCGCGGCGTTCTCGAAGCTCGCGGTGTCGATGTACTTGCCTGGCATCCAGAGCTTCCCGACGAAGCACTGGAATGCCAACGCAACGTCGTGGTACTCCCCGCCCGGCAGCGGCGATCTCTCGGCCACGAGTTCGAATGCCAGGTTCTCTCTTCACACGGAGGCGTGGCTGTACGTCGACGACATCGATGCCGAAGCGCCGGCCAGCACCCACTCCATCGTTGCCTTTGGCGACTCCATCACCGACGGCTTCGTTGCGTCAACGCCCTTGAGCGAACCGGCGAGCCTGGCGGTAGCCGACAAAAACGGCCGCTACCCCGACGACCTTCAGCGGCGGCTCGATGCGGCCGGCATTCCACTGTCCGTCGCCAACGAGGGCATCGGGAGCAACCGGCTCGTGACGGACGGAGAGCCTCTCATGTTGGGACTCAGCGGGGTCCAGCGCTTCCAGGATGACGCGCTGGACGTCCCGGGAGTCACGGGCGTCCTGCTCCAGGAGGGCATCAACGACCTCGGATTGCCGCCACAAACCACCACCGCGGCAGATCTGATCGCGGGCTACGAGAAGGTGATCGCCATGGCCCATGCCGACGGCGTCAAGATCTGGCTGGGCACCCTGCTTCCCGCGTCGAATGCGTTCTTCGACGGCATAGCCACCGCTCCGAAGAGCGAGGTCTACCGCGCACAAGTCAACGCCTGGATCAGGACGCAGCACCTCGCCGACGGCGTCGTCGACTTCGATGCCGCGCTACGGGACCCGTCCGATCCTCATGTGTTGAATCCCGCGTACTCGGGTCCCGACCATCTCCATCCGAACCTGGCCGGCTACCAGGTCATGGCCAACACCGTCAGCCTGTCGATGCTCCAATCGGCGCTCTAGCGAACGGAACGGCCTCACCCCGCTCGACGGTCCTCTCCGAGGTCGTCAAATGCGAGCGGGGCTCAGGATTCGAGCCAGGGAGGCCGGAAAGAAACCGACCGCGCTACGTCGCGTTGCGTGACGTGGCCGACGACCCGATTGCCGTCTGTCACCGGCAGCCGAGAGCGGTGGTGCCGGCACATGTAGGCGACCGCATCCTCCACGGTGAGGTCGACGTCGAGCGCGATCACGTCGCCCGGTTCAGCCAGCTCTTCGAGGCGCACCTCGCGAGGATCGAGCCCCTTGGCCACGACCTTGCTCACGATGTCGCGATTGCTCACCGTTCCGGCGAGGCTGCCGTCCGAGAGGCAAAGGGGCACCGACTCCTCCACGTGTGAAGCCAGGTAGCTGGCTGCATCGGCCGCGGTCTCGCTGGTCCGAAGGACCTCGATGTGCCCACTCATGACGTCTCGGACGGTTCGCATCGCACACTGCTCCTCGCAGCTCCGTATCGTGTCGCAAAGCCGCGCGTCTACCTTCGCGCCGCTGCGACCGCACAACAACGGCACCCTCCGAAAAGGCTCGTCAGCAGGCCCGGGGCGAAACCCCTTGCCAGCCGAGAAGGGCGAACGTATGTTCGTAGAGTCATGGAGAGGCGGTACGAGTTGGAGACGCTGCGACGGTCGCTTGCCATGCTGCGTCCCGGCGCTCCCGCCCTCGATCGGGAAGAGGCCATGCGCCTGGTGCGGGAACTCCAGGAATTGGAGCGCCAGATGCGCACGCTGCGATGGGGCATCCAGGAGTTGCTCTCCGAAATCGGATGAGCAGGTGAGCGGTCCGCCGGGTCAGCTTAAGACGATGAGGTTGGTCGGGTCGGCGAGGGTCCCACCTACCGCCCGCAAGAAGCGCGACGCGCCCTCCCCGTCGACCAGCCGATGATCAAAGGCCAGGCTCAGCGTCACCACATCGCGCAAGGCGACCTCGCCGTCGTGCTCCCAGGGCCGACGCTGCACGGCGCCAAGGGCCAAGATGGCTGCCTCGCCCGGATTCA
>DATMMN010000114.1:0-10749 GCA_035569675.1 Acidimicrobiales bacterium
GCGGGCACGCCGCAAGTTGAATGTGGTCGGGCGGCTCGGGTCAAGCGGCCTGATGCCCCAGGAAGGGCGGTCCGTCAGAGGCGGTAGAGCTTCGCGGCGTTCTCGCCGAGGATCTTGCGCTGGACGTCCGGCGCGAGCACCGACATCTTCTCGGCGACGGTGTCGAGGGGCTTCGGGTAGAGGCACGTCGGGTGCGGGAAGTCCGTCTCGAAGAGGATGCGGTCGGGACCCACGGTGTCGACGAGGGTCGGCAGGTTGGTGCGCTCGAACCAGAACGTCGCGTAGAGGTTGCGCTTGAAGTACTCGGATGGCTTCATCGACAGCGCGTCGAGTTGTTCGGGGGCGTTCTCCGACATCTCGTAGTCGAGTGTCTCGAGGATGAAGGGCACCCAGCCGACGCCGCTCTCGACCGAGACCATCTGCAGCTTCGGGTGCCGATCGAGCATGCCGCTCAGGATGATGTTCGTGACGACGCGCGCGTTGCCGATAAACAGCAACGTGCCGCCGATTGCCAACTTTGTGTTCTCGTCCTGCGACTCCCATGGGTACTGCCCGAAGAACGTCATCGCCGTGAGGCTGGCGCCGATGTGGAAGTGCACCGGAAGGTGCCGATCCTCGCAGACGTCCCACAGCGGGTCCCATGCCTTGTTGGCCAGGTCGGGGCCGCCGACGTCGTTGGGGTCCGACGTGATGTTGACGCCGCGCAGATCCATGTCGGCGACACGCTCGGCCTCTTTGACGGCGGCGTCGACGTCCCAGGCGGGCAGCACAGGGATCGGCATCAGGCGCACGCTGGTGTCCGCCTGGATCTCGGCCGCGGCGTCGTTGTAGATCTGCAGGCAGAGCAAGCGAAGCTCGGGGTCTTTGACCGCATCGGAGATCCCCTGGCCGCCGAGGCCGATCGAGTTGGGGAAACAGACCTGCGCGTGCACCCCGGAGTCGTCCATGACGTCGATGCGCGCCTTGATGTCGAACGCTCCGAGGTGGATGCGTTCCTGTGTCCACTCGAAGAGCGCCTCGTTGGCGAGGCCTTTGTTGCCGTTGCGGTCGATCACGCCTCCGCCGCCGGCGAAGCCGAGCTCGACACCGTCGACGTACCACATGGGCTTGCCATCGACATCGACGACTTGGGGGACGCGGTCCTTGTACTTGGCAGGGGCCCGCTTGGTCCACAGGTCGTGGGACTCGGTCAGGTGGGTGTCCGCGTCGACCACCCGCAGCCCATCGAGTGCCAGAGCCATCCGTGCCTCCCCACGCTCCGAGACGCGGAGCCTCGAATTATCGATTTCGACGTTGATGTCGAGAACAGACTACGGCGGGAAGTACGGGAGTGCCGCTCAGCGGGATGGGCGGCGGCGGCGCGTTCAGCGGGTTCGAGGGAAGCCGAGGTCGATCTCGCTGGTCGCGGGGTCCGGCCAGCGGGTCGTGACCACTTTGGGCCGTGTGTAGAAGCGGATGCCCTCGGGGCCGTACATGGCACTGTCCCCGAAGAGCGACGACTTCCACCCGCCGAAGGAATGGAATCCGACCGGTACAGGGATGGCGACGTTGATCCCGATCATCCCGGCCGTGACGTCGCGCTGGAAACGGCGGGCTGCCCCACCGTCGCGGGTGAAGATCGCAGTCCCGTTGCCGTAGGGGCTCGCGTTGACCAGCTCGACGGCCGCCTCGTAGCTCGGGACGCGGGCGACGCTCAGGACCGGCCCGAAAATCTCGTCGTCGTAGGCGCGCATGCCGGGGCGGACCTCGTCGAGGAGCGTGCAGCCCAGGAAGAAGCCACCGGCGTGTTCGGCATCGGTCAGGCCGCCGGTGCGGCCGTCGACGACGAGGCGCGCGCCTTCGGCCTCGGCGCCGTCGATGTAGGAGCGCACACGGTCGCGGTGTTGCGCGGTGACCAGCGGGCCCATCTGCGAGTCGGGGTCGTCGCCCGGGCCGATCACGACGGAGGGGATGCGCTTCGTGATCGCCTCGACGAGTGGATCGGCCACGCCCCCGACCGCCACGACGACCGAGATCGCCATGCACCTCTCGCCGGCCGAGCCGTACCCCGCCGAGATGGCGGCGTCGGCCGCCGCGTCGACGTCGGCGTCCGGCAGAACGATCATGTGGTTCTTCGCGCCGCCGAGCGCCTGCACCCGCTTGCCGTGGCGCGCCCCCTCCTCGTAGATGTGCCGGGCGACGGGGGTGCTGCCGACGAAGGAGATTGCTGCGACGTCGGGGTGGGCCAGGAGCGCGTCGACGGCCTCGGCGTCACCGTGCACGACGTTGAGGACGCCGTCGGGAACGCCGGCCTCCTTGGCCAGCTCGGCGAGCAGGAGCGAGGGCGAGGGGTCGCGCTCGGAAGGCTTGAGCACGAAGGCGTTCCCACAGGCGATGGCGTTGGCCATCATCCAGAGCGGGACCATCACGGGGAAGTTGAACGGGGTGATGCCGGCCGCCACGCCGATCGGCTCGAGCACGGTGTGCACGTCCACGCCGGTGGAGACCTCGGTGGAGTGCGCGCCCTTGAGCAGGTGCGGGATGCCGCAGGCGAACTCGATGTTCTCGAGCCCGCGGGCCACCTCGCCCGCAGCGTCGCTGAGCACCTTGCCGTGCTCCGCGGTCACGGCCTTGGCCAGATCGGGTGCGGCCTGGCTGACGAGGTCACGCAGCCGGAACAGGACAGCGGCACGGGCGCTCAGGGAGCCCGCGCCCCATTCGGACGCCGCCTCCTTGGCCACTTCAACCGCGGTGCCGACCTCGGCGGCCGAGGCGAGGGGGACGGCCTTCGTCTGCACGCCGCGGGCCGGGTCGAAGACGGGACCCTCCCGGCCCGACGTCCCCGCCACGGACTTGCCGCCGATGAAGTGCTGGAGCGCGCGCATGGGACGATCCTCTCACCGTGGCGAGCGGGTGGGCACGCCGGGTGGCGGCCCGGCGATCCGGCGCGGCGGGCCGCCCGGAGGGCGGCGTCAGACGTGGGCGGGCTCCTGGATCGCCAGCTTGGCCAGCTCCTCGGAGACCAGCCGGTCGCGTTCGGCGAGGTCGCGACGGGCGGCGCGCGGGCTCCAGCGGCCCCGCATGAAGAACACGAGCACCGCGAAGACCGCCATGCCGATCAGACACACGGTCCACCACCGCTTCCACTCGCCGGGGGAGGTCTTCTGGGCCGGGATCAGCTTCGCCTCGGCGAACAGCAAATTGGCCAAGTTCGGCGAATACTTGGCGACCCCGGCGATCTGGGGCAGCGTCACCTGTTTGCCGTTCTGGATATCGAGAGCGAGCGGGTTGAACGCATTCAGGCCCAACACGTGGGGATTGGTGAGGCCACCGGCGGCCGAGATGGCCTTGAGAAGGTTGTGGGTGCTGTTGCAGGACTCGAGGATGGTGGCGAGGGTGTTGAGCTCGGGCCGGGCCTCGGGGGCCGTCCTGAGGTTGGCGATGACGTTCGCCGGCGCCGGCGTCGCGCTGCACTTCAGCGCGGTGGTGTTCGGTGCGTAGGGCTGCGCGGCCTGAATCGTCTGCAGCGCCGCACCGGCGTTCTGGTTGTCCACGAGCACCGTCGACGTGGTGATGACGTAGGGCAACACGAGGAACGACAGCGCGACGGTGATGCGCAGGATCCAGCCCCAGATTGCGAGCCCCGACGCGGTGAGCGCCGGATTGTGGTGCTCCACCTGTTCGGTGTAGTTCGCCATCCAGGGCGCGTAGGCCAGCGAGATCGAAGCCGCCAACAACACGATCACGAGGACGTTGGAGTAGTAGCCCGCGTGCGGCTGCCCCGTCTGATGGATGAGGAACAGCATCATGACGATGCCACAGCCCGCGCCGAGGAGCATGAACGGCTTGCGCACCCGGGCCAGGTCGGACAGGAAGCCGGCCACGACGAGGCCGATGGAGAGCGCCGCGGCCAGCCAGACGTTGATGCCGTTGGCCTGCGCGGCGGTCCGGTTGAACGTCACTACCCAGTAGATGGTGAGCACGCTGACCGACGCGTAATAGAAGAGCAGGAACACCGAGATGGCGATCGACGACGACACCAGGTCGAGCTTGAACATCGAGCGGATCGGGTGCGCGGTGGCCGCCTCTACGTCGAGGCCCATCGCTTTCGCTTCGACCAGCGCTCGCTCGCGCTCGGACACCATGAGCTGGTCACGCAGCTGCGGTGACAGCTCGCGCAAGAACAGGAACGAGATGATGACGACGCCCAGGCAGACGAGGCCCGAGATGATGAACTGATCCTGCCAGGGGTAGAGGTGATCGAGCGTGTTCGTCGCCACCACACTGGCGCAGAGCGCGCCCATCGTGGGCCCGAGCGCCCAGAAGCCCATCGCCACGCCGCGCCCCATCTGAGGTGAGAAGTCGCGCATGAGCGCGGGGGTCGAGACCAGGATCACGCCCTCGACGAATCCGATCACGCAGTACGCCGCCGCGAAGCCCCACTTGTCCGTGATGTGCGGGATGGCGAACAGCTGGATGATCGCGACGAGCAGCGTGCCGAAGATCGTGAGGTTGGCGCGGCCGATCCTGTCCGACAGGCCTCCGATGAACGCACTGAAGGCGCCGATCGCGTTCGACACCACGAGGAGATACAGGAAGAACGCGAACGACATGTGGTAGTAGGGCAGCAGCCGCGGCGTGACCGCCCCCTCCACGTAATAGAGGTAATAGAGCATGATCGTCGTGAGCACGACGATCGCGAGGTAGCCGATGCGCGGCCAGGTATCGGGGTAGCGATCGAGTCGGCGCGTCACGAACCTCTTGACCCACCACCGCTGGTCAGGGACGGGGTCGGTGGTCGCCGTCGTGGTGCTCATCCTCAACCCCCTTCGCGCGGGCGATCGTGCCTCAACCCGATGCTAGGGCGACACGGGCGCCGATGAGAGGGGACTTGGCTCAGTCGGAGCCCGTGCCCGCCTCGGCCGCGATGGTCTCGTCGAGTGGCGGCAGGGGCACGTGCCAGGTGAGGCGGGTGCCGCCCTCCCTCGAGGTGCTGATCTCCATGGCGCCATCGAGGCGCGCCGCCCGCTGACGCATGTTCTTGAGGCCCAGGGCACCGGGGCGCGTGCCCGTGGTGCCGACGCCGACGCCGACGCCGTCGTCCGCGACGACGACCCGCAACTCGTCTCCCGCCGTGATCGTGATGACCACCTTCGTGGCCTCGGCGTGCTTCGCCACGTTGGTGAGCGCCTCGCGCAGGACGGCCAACACCTCGTCGGCCATCTGGCCGGTGACGACATGGTCCACCGGGCCGATGACGGACACCTGCGGAAGGAGGTTCAGGACGGGCCGGAGCTCGTGCACCAGATCGAGCACCTTGGGTTGGAGACCCTCCTTGTTGATGGTCATCTCGATGTCGAAGATCGCCTTGCGCAACTGTCGGATCGTTTCGTCGAGCTTGTCGATCGCCTCCGCAATGCGCATGACCGCCTCGGGACGCTCCACCAACCGCGCCGTGCCCTGGAGCGAGAGGCCGATGGCGAACAGGCGCTGGATCACCGAGTCGTGCAGGTCGCGCGCGATGCGGTCGCGGTCCTCGGTCAACGCGTGGTCGCGCACCAGCGAGTGCAGGCGCGCGTTCTCGATCGCGATGCCCGCCGCCACGGCAAGGGCCAGCACGAGCTCTTCGTCGGTTGCCGAGAACTCCCTGGCGTCGCGTTTGTTGGTGAGGTAGAGGTTGCCGTAGACCTCCCCGTGCACACGCACGGGGACACCCAGGAACGACGTCATTTCCGGGTGCAGATCCGGGGTGCCGAAGCTGTCCGGGCTGTCGGTGAGGTTGGCGAGGCGGAGCGGCTTGTCGTCCGCGATCAACGTGCCGAGGACGCCGCGCCCGGTCGGGCGCGGGCCGATCGACTGCTCCTGCTCCCTGTCGAGGCCCACGGTCAAGAATTGGTCAAGAGTTTGGCCGTCGGCCGACAGGACGCCGAGCGCGCCGAACTGCGCGTCGACGAGGTCGCAGGCCTCCTCGATGATGCGGCGCAGCACGACCGGAAGATGCAGTTCCGCATCGAGGATCAGGATCGCCTGCACCAGGCGGCGCAGCCTGGCTGGATCGTCGATCTGATCGAACGGCTGCACCCCCTGCACGCCGAGCCAGGCTACTGCCGGCGGCGCCGTGCACCGATCACACACGCTGTCGTTTTCGTTCGGTACCCGGAAGCGCTCGGGGGCTGTGTGGTGGCGTGGCACAATTGACCGATGGGGATTCGGGTGTTCGTGCTGGACGACCATGAGCTCGTCCGGACCGGGTTACGCACTCTGCTCGAAGCGGAGGACGATCTCGAGGTCGTCGGCGAGTCGGGCACCGCGGTCGAGGGACTCCGCCTCATCCGCCAGCTCCAGCCTGACGTCGCCGTCCTCGACGTGCGGCTGCCCGACGGGTCGGGGATCGAGGTCTGCCGTGAGATCCAGTCAGAGCTGCCGGGCGTGCACTGCCTGATGCTCACGTCCTACTCCGACGACGACGCGCTGTTCTCGTCGATCATGGCGGGCGCATCGGGCTATGTCCTGAAGGAGATCGGCGGTGGCGATCTCCTCGGCGACATCAGGCGGGTGAGCCGGGGCATGTCGCTGCTCGACCCCGTGCTGACCCAGGAGCTCTGGGACCGCCTGCGCAAGGACCAGGAGGCCGAGTCGCGGCTCACCGTCCTCACCCCGCAGGAACGCCGCGTGCTGGAGCTGATCGCGCAGGGACAATCCAACCGCCAGATCGCCGAGCACCTGTTCCTGGCGGAGGCGACGGTGAAGAACTACGTCTCGAGCCTTTTGTCGAAGCTGGGCATGCGGCGGCGCACCGAGGCTGCGGTCTACGCGGCCGTCCTGGCCGAGCGGAAGTCGGCGGTTCCACCGGGAAAGTGATCGGGCCCGTCTGGGCGCGTGCCGATCGGCTCGCCCGTCGTTGCGTTCAGGAGACGGCGACCCGGCTTCGGCGTTGATCGTCGAGCGTCCGGAAGTCGACGCCGGCGCCACGCAGGAGCGCCTCGAGGCGGGACCGCTCGACCAGCGGATTGGCGAACCGCGCCGGCTCGCTCTGGATGCCCATGGCGCTGCACAACCGCAGCAGCATGCGGTCGTGATCGAGCTCGAGCGCCAGGTCCTCGGCCATCACATGGCTCGGATCCATCCCATGGCCCCGAAGCCGACGTCGGCACTGCAACAACACCACCACGAGCTCGTCGCGGGATGCCGGCAGGTCCACCGGGTCCATGTCGGCGCACAGCTCGCTCAGCAGTTCGCTGTACATCGACATTGCACTGACAGCCTGTACGCCAGTTGCCCCGGCCACCAGAGCCGATACTCCTGACTTAAATGCCCTAATTCCCGTCGTGGTCCGTCGGTCGCGTGACCGCCCAACAATCGTGGGGAGCCTGAAACCCCTGGTGGGACTGGCTGGTCGGGTCCGACACCCCCGTCAGGGGTCCGAGGGCCGGGCCCTCAGCGACTGCCGGCGCGGGTGGAGCGATCGGCGCGTGCCAGCACTTCCTCCGCCGACTCGGCGTCCTCGGCCAGCGCGATGCCGAGCGTGGCACGGAGCCGGATCGGTTGCCCGGCGACCACCACCGGATCGTCGAGCGTCTTCTGCAGCCGGCGCGTGAGGGGACCTACCGACTGCTCGTCGGTGACCGCCAGCACGACGACCAGCTCGTTGCCCCCGACCCGGCCGATCGTGTCCTCCGTCCGCAGAACCGAGGTGAGGCGGTCCGCCATCTCGCAGAGGACGGTGTTCCCGATCGTGTACCCGAGATCGGTATTGATCTCCCCGAGGTTGTCGAGGTTGACGTGGCACACGACCACCTCGCCGCCGTGCCGTCGCATCCGGGCGAGAGCCTGGGTGAGGCGGTCGAGCAACAACAGCTGGTTGGCCAGCCCGGTATGGGGGTCGGACATGGACAGCTGCCACAAGCTGTCGTACTTGCCCGCCCGCGGTGTGCGCCCGGACTTGGCGTCGTCGGATGTGAATTCCTGCAACATCGACTCCACACTCCTGCTTTTGCCGCCCCCCGGCGTGCCCGCGGTCGACTCCGCTCCCTGCCCACGACCCGCGTCGTCAGACGCGCGGGACCGCGCGTGTACCTCGTCCCGCCCAAAGAGCCGCTTCTTCTCTCGCTTCACCCTCCGCCCCCTCCACTGCGCATCCGAATTCACTCTGCACGTTCCGGGGGGTGCAGGTACAGAGCAAAAGGTCATGGGGTGCCCCTTTGTTGTGGCCGAATTGCGACAGGAAGTGCGTTCGTTTCCCCAGGCCAGAGCGCTGCAGGCGGCTCGTGACGGCCCTCGTGGGGGCGGGTCGAAACCACCTAGCTGCCACCTGCTTGCACCGAAGATTCCTGGAGGCGTCGGACTCCGCTCGCGCTAACGTCACCGAGGACACGCACGAATCCGGACATCGACCATCACGAACTTCGATCCGACGCACCTGACCCAACAAACCCCGCGAACGCCGCCCGCCGGTGGTGCCCGGTGAGTGCCCCTACCACTCCCGCTCCACTGATCGTCGACACTGCCGCTCTGCAGTCCCTCGTGGCGGAGGTCGCGGGCGAAGAGGCGTACGCGTTCGACACCGAGTTCCACACCGAGCGCACCTACGTCCCCGAGCTGGCGCTGATCCAGATCGCCTGGGCGGACAAGGTGGCACTGGTCGACCCGCTCGCGGTGGACTCGGCCCCCCTGGCCGGGGTCTTCGGCGGCCCGGGCATCGCCGTGGCGCACGCGGCGACCCAGGACCTCGACGTGCTCATGGCGGCCTGCGGCGTGGTCCCCGCCATCGTCTTCGACACGCAGATCGTGGCCGGATTCCTCGGCTTGTCGACGCCGTCGCTCTCCCGGCTGGTCGACGTCATGCTCGGGGTCCCCCTGCCCAAGGCGGACCGCTTGTCCGACTGGCTCGAACGACCGATGTCGGACCGCCAGCTCTCGTACGCGGTCAGCGACGTCGCCCACCTGCTCGAGCTCCGCACCGTGCTGACCGATCGCCTGCGCGCGCTCGGCCGTCTCGAATGGGCGCTGAGCGAGTGTGATCAGGTCCTGACGGACCGCACCCCACCGGCACGGGTGCCCGAGGAGGCGTGGTGGCGCCTGGGTGACATCCGCAGCATGTCGCGGCGCTCCCGGGCGGTGGCCCAGGAGGTCGCAGCGTGGCGCGAGCGCACGGCCGCGGAATCGAACAAGCCCCGGCGCCAGGTGCTGTCCGATCTGGGGCTGATGGCGATCTCGCAGCGCCCGCCCCACAACGAGGGCGAGCTCCGGCGGGCGCGGGGTGTCGACGGCCGCCACCTCGCCCAGGGGCGGGCCGCAGAGATCCTGGCGGCCGTCCGCCGCGGGCTCGACCTCCCCGTCGACCGGATCCGCATGCCGTCGGCGGGGCGGGAAGCGCAGGCCCCGGCCGGCGCCGTCGCCGTCTGCTCGGGCCTGGTACGCCAGATCGCCGACGACCTCGACTTCGATCAGACGCTGTTGGCCACGCGCGCCGACATCTCAGAGTTGCTCTGCAACGAGCCGAGCCGCTTGGACTCGGGCTGGCGGCGCACCATCGTCGGCGACCCGCTGCGCCGCCTCATCGCCGGCGAGGTGGCGGCCGCCTTCGACCGCCGGGGCCACCTGGTGCTCGAGGAACGTTCACACCGCCCCGTGCCGGGCCCGGGCGACAGCGCCTGACGGCGGCTGCAAGAGCTCGCCATCACCGCACACTCCGCCGGGGATCGCCCCGTGCGCTTGCGTGCGTATAGGGAACGGGGACGGAGCTTTGTGTTCCGGTGTATTTGCGGTCTTCCTTGTGGAAACGGCCAAATTCCATAAGGCAATGGTGTAAAAGCGCACTCTTACAACGCAGGGGTTGTGGAAGGAGGCGGTTTATACAAGAGCAAGGCGTATGCAGCGCGACGAAACGCCTTCGGTTCGAGTCGTATAGAGCCCGACGGATCTCCCGGACTCGGGTCCGGCGGCGGGGCGGGGTGGCGGCGAAGCCGAAAAGGCAGCGCGCTGACCTTTAGGAGGGCTCGGGCGCCGGTCCGCCAGCCTCCTAGTTGACCGACTTCTCCCGCCCGGCCCAGTAGGGCTGGCGCAGCTTGTACTTCTGCAACTTGCCGGTGGCGGTGCGGTCGAGGGCGTCGCGGAACTCGACGCTCGTCGGCGCCTTGAAGTGGGCCAGCCGGTCGCGGCAGTGCGCGATGAGGTCGGCCTCCGACGCCGTCTCCCCGGGACGCACGACCACCAGTGCCTTGATCGTCTCGCCCCACTTCTCGTCGGGCACGCCGATCACAGCCACCTCTCCTACCGCGGGGTGCTGGTAGAGGCAGTCCTCCACCTCGATCGACGAGACGTTCTCGCCCCCGGTGATGATCACGTCCTTCTTGCGGTCCGAGATCACCACGTGCGCGCCGTCGAGATGGCCGCCGTCGCCAGTGTGGAACCAGCCCCCCTGCAGGGCCGCAGCAGTCTCGACCGGCTGCTCCCAGTAACCGGCGAAGACCACGTTGGAGCGCGCGCAGACTTCGCCCTCGTCGTCGATACGGATACGGACGCCGACGGCGGGCGCGCCGGCACGCGACAACAACCGGCTCCGTTCGACCGAATCGAGGTCGTCCCACTCGGTGCGCGGGCGGTTGATGGTCAGCAACGGCGCGGTCTCCGTCAACCCGTAGATCTGGTTGAACTGCCATCCCAGCTCGGTCTCGACCCGCTCGATCGTCTTCGACGGCGGCGGTGCACCCGCGACGACGATGCGCACCGTCCCGGCTCCCGGCACCGCCGTCCCCGAAGCCCGCCGCG
>DATMMN010000115.1:0-11532 GCA_035569675.1 Acidimicrobiales bacterium
CAGAGCGGCCGAACCCATCAGGTGCGCGTCCACATGGCGGCAATCGGCCATCCCGTCATCGGAGACGCGCGCTACGGCACCCCGGACAAGCGCCTCGGCTCAGGGCGGTTTTTCCTGCACGCCGGCAAGCTTGCGTTCGACCACCCCGTGACGGGTACGCGCGTCGAGTTCGCTTCACCGCTGCCCGACGACCTCCAGGACTACCTCGATCGGTAGTCCACCAGCCGCGCCCACGTAATGGGGCGGCTGGTGGGCGATCAGGCTGCCTGGTGCACCCCGAGCACGTCGCCGTCATTGGACAGCGCCGCCAGCGCCTCTTCCTCGGCTCGGCGCACCCGCCGCACTCCGACGCCGAGACGCTCGGCCGTCGACTGCAGCGACGCAGGGGAGTCCCCTCCAAAACCGAAGCGGAGGCGCAGCACGTCGCGCTGGAGGCCCGGCAGCCGCTCCACTGCGTCGCGGACCCGCTCGTAGATCATCGTCTCTTCAACGTCAGCGGCGAAGTCCGAGTCGTCGGGCGCCACGAGTTCGCCGAGGGAGGTCGTGGACTCGAGCGCGGCCGGCTGGTCAAGCGACGCGGTCACCCGGGCGACATCTTCGAGCGACTCGCGCTCATCGGCCGTCATGCCGGTCGCTTCGTCCAGCTCCTCCACTGTCGGCGCGCGGCCCAGGGTGCTGGCCAGCTCCGCTTTGGTCAGTTCGAGACGCTGGATCTGCTCGCCGACCTCCAGAGGAATCCTGATGGTCCGGCCGTGCTGCTGCACGGCACGCTGGAGGGCCTGGCGGATCCACCAGGTCGCGTAAGTCGAGAAGCGGAAGCCTCGCTCCCAGTCGAACTTGTCGACCGCGCGCATCAGGCCGAAGGTCCCTTCCTGGACCAGATCGGCCATGTCGACGCCGCGGTCCTGGTAACGGCGCGCCCAGTGCACGACGAGGCGCAGGTTGGCAGCAACCATTTGTTTGCGGGCAGCGTCATCGCCCGCAGCTACTCGCTTGGCCAGCTCCACCTGCTGCTCGTGATCGGGCATGGGGAACTGGTCGAGGTCGCGCAACATCAACCCCAATGTGTCCGATGTGCTCACCGCGCTCTTCATTCTTGCTCCAGCCGTTTTTCTCTCGCTCTCAGTCGTACGTACCCCGGGCATCCGGGGATCAACCTGCCAGGTACAACCAGGTCCAGGGCTAGATCATTCCAGCGGGGTGTTCGGTCCCTGGGCTTGCGACCTGGGGGAAGGTCGTGGTCATCTACCGCCATGGCCGGCCGATTGGTGCTCTTGCGTCACGGCGCGACCGAGTGGTCCGTTAGTGGTCAACACACAGGGCGAACGGATATTCCCTTGCTCCCCGAAGGGGAGGGTCAGGCGGCCGCGGCGGGCGCCTACCTCCGGTCCGCGGGCTGGGCCTTCGACCTGGTCCTCACGAGCCCGCTGCGGCGGGCCGCGGATACGTGCAGGCTGACCGGGTTCGTCGGCGAGACAGACCCCGACCTCATGGAGTGGGACTACGGCGCGTATGAGGGAATCGCGTCCCGGGAGATCCGCGAGGATCGCGCCGACTGGAACCTCTGGGAGCACGGGGTGCCCGAAGGGGAGCGGCCGGCGGAGGTCGGACGGCGCGTTGACCGGGTGATCGAGCGCACGAGGCGCCAGGCGGGCGACGCGCTCTGCGTGGCCCACGGACACGTGCTGCGTGTCCTCACGGCCAGGTGGCTGGGGCTACCCCCCGTCGCCGGCCGATTGTTCCTCCTCAGCGTCGGCGCCGTGTGCGTGCTGGGCTGGGAGGGGAACGCACCAGCGGTCGAGTTGTGGAACTTCGTCCCGGACCCCGTATGAGAACGGACTGGGTTCGCGGCGGGTCAGACCGTGGCGGCCACGTTGCCCTGAGCCCGGTCGACCATGTCGGCGAGGCTGTAGGACTGCAGATGGGTGCGGATGACCTCGCCGACGTCGGCCCAGACGGCCAAGAGCACGCATTGGCCCTCGTGGTCACAGGCTCCGTTTTCGTGCGGCTCACCGAAGTCTCCGGCCGCAATCGGCCCGTCGACGGCGGAGACGATCTGGGCGAGCGAGATCTCTTCGGGTGCCCGCGCCAGCACGTAGCCACCTCCGACCCCGCGTTTGGAGCGGACGAGTCCCGCTCCTTTGAGGGCGAGAAGTATCTGCTCCAAATACGGCTGCGGCAGGCCGGTGCGCTCGGCGATGTCGCGCACCGAGGTCGGGGTCCCTGCGCCGTGGAGCGCGAGGGACAGGAGTGCTCGGCTGGCGTAGTCACCCCGCGTCGAAACCCTCACAACAACGGATGCTACCGGCCCAAACGCCGCTCCCGGGGGTGCGGGCGTCGTAGGGTGGCCCAGTGAGCGACGGCCCGGCGGCCCAGGTTGCAGTGGCAGATGCTGGTCAGAGGACCTCTCGGGACGCCGGCGGCCCTGTCCCACTACTGCCGGACTGGGAGGGCGCCTGTCTCCATCGGGTCGTACCCGGTCTGCTCGACCAGCTGGCTCAGCCCGGACGGTCGGCGCCGCCGCCGTGGTTCCCGGCCCCGGTCGCCGAGGCCACGCAGATCGTCCTGCTGGTGATCGACGGGCTCGGTGCCGAGCAGCTGCGCGCCCGCAGCGGCCTGGCGCCGGTGCTGACATCGGGCACAGGCGGATCCATCACCACGGTCGCTCCGAGCACGACGGCCTGCGCGCTGACGACACTGGTCACGGGCAGGGTGCCGGCCCAGCACGGCGTACTCGGGTACCGGGTGGCGCTCGACGGTGAGGTCATGAACGTCCTCCAGTGGTCACTCGACGGCGCCGACGCACGGATGCGGGTGCCCGCGCACGTCTTCCAGCCGTTTCCCTCCTTCCCCGGAGCGATCGGGACGGTTCCGGTGGTCACGCGCCACGACTACGGGCCGACGGGATTCACCGCAGCGCACCTCGGCCGAGTCGATCTGCACCGGTGGCACACGCCGGCGGGGCTCGTGACCACGGTGCGGCGACTCGCCGCTTCGGGAAGCCCGTTCATTTACGCCTACTACGAAGGAATCGACAAGGTCGCACACGCCGAAGGGATCGGGGAGTTCTACGACGACGAGCTGCGCTTCGCCGATCGCCTCGTGGCAGACGTCCTCGAGGTCTTGCCGGCGGGTGCCGTCCTGGTGGTGACGGCCGATCACGGACAGGTCAATGTCGGCAACTCGGTGGTTGTGCTCGGCCCTGAGATCATGGAAGGGCTCACACTGATCAGTGGCGAGGGACGGTTCCGCTGGTTGCACACGCGTCCCGGCGCGATCGACGAGGTCGTGGACGCGGCCGTCCGGCTGCATGGTGACGTGGCCTGGGTCCGCACGAAGGAGCAGGTGATCGACGAGGGGTGGCTCGGCGGTGTCCCGTCGCCGGAGATCGCGGCGCGGTTGGGAGATGTGGCCCTGATCCCGTTCGAGCCGATCGCCTTCCTCGACCCTGCCGACACCGGCGAGCTTCGCCTGGCGGCCAGGCATGGCTCGCTCACGCCCGACGAAATGCTGGTTCCCCTGCTCGGATGGCGCGCCGGATGAGCCGGCCCACCACGATGGCAACATAGGGACGAAGCGGGCGTGGTGCGGTGGCCCGGCGGATCCCGGGTACGAAGAGCGGAGTGGATGACGTGACGAACGGAGACATGGGAGACAATTCGTCGGACGGCGCTGAGCCGGCCATCGCACCGGACGAGGTGCTCGGCAGCATGGGTGCAGAGGGCGGCGACGAGTCGAAGACCGAAGCGATCAACGAGCCGGCGAAGGTGCTGCGAATCGGCTCCATGGTCAAGACGCTTCTCGACGAGGTGCGGGGGGCACCACTCGACGACAAGAGCCGGGTGCGGCTGCGAGAGATCTACGAGCAGTCGATCCGCGCTCTCTCTGAAGTGCTCTCACCCGACCTGGTGGCCGAGCTCGAGTCCCTCACATCGCCTTTCGACAGCGAGGCGCCGAGCGACGCCGAGCTGCGCATCGCCCAGGCGCAGTTAGTGGGGTGGCTCGAGGGTCTCTTCCAGGGGATCCAGGCGACGCTCGTGTCCCAACAGATGGCGGCCCGCGCCCAGCTCGAGCAGATGCGCCAACGGAGCCTGCCCGCGGGGAGTGAGGCCGGGGGGCGGACCGGGGCCTATCTCTGAGCCGGCGAGCGGGTAAGGCGGGTGCGCGAACGGCGGGCGAAGCGGGGGGAGCAATGACCTTCGGCCATTCCGGGCCTTCAGCCGGCAAATTGCTCTCGGCCATCGTCGGCGCCGGCGTCGCAGGGGGATAGATTGCGAGATCCAGGGAAGAATCACACAGGTGTAAGTTTGACGTAGCGAAAGGAGGGCCGGTGTCGGAGCGGTCGTTTACGCATCTGCACACCCACACCGAGTTCTCCATGCTGGACGGTGCGGCGCGGGTCGGCGACCTGGTGGCCGCCGCAGCAGCCGACGGGCAGCGCGCGCTGGGCATCACGGACCACGGGAACATGTACGGGGTCCTCGACTTCTACAAGGCCTGCCGGGACCAGGGGATCGTCCCGATCATCGGCACTGAGGCCTACATGGCCGGCGAGTCGCGGCACGAGCGGCCGGTGCGGCGCGGCCGGGTCGACGACACGGGTGGCGACGTCGAGGGTGGCCAGAAGCTCTACTACCACCTCACCCTGCTGGCCGAGACGGTCGAGGGTTACCGCAACCTCATGAAGCTGTCCTCGGCCGCCTATCTCGAGGGCTACTACTACAAGCCACGGCTCGACTGGGAGCTGCTCGAGCGGCACCACGACGGGCTGATTGCCACGACCGGATGCCTGGGTGGAGTGGTCCTCCAAGCCTTGTTGTCCGGGAATCCGGCGGAGGCCGAGCGGAGGGCCGCTCGTCTCCAGGACATCTTCGGCCGCGACAACCTCTTCGTCGAACTGCAGGACCACGGGCTGGCGGACCAACGCAGCACGAACCCGCAGCTGATTGAGATCGCGCGTCGGTTGAACGCGCCGCTCCTCGCCACGAACGACAGCCACTACACGCACCGCGAGGACGCCGTCGCGCACGACGCGTTGTTGTGCGTCCAGACGGGCGCGCTGCTCGCGGACACGAACCGGTTCAAGTTCGAGGGGACGGAGCACTACCTGAAGTCGGCGAGCGAGATGCGCCATCTCTTCCGGGAAGTGCCCGAGGCGTGCGACAACACGTTGCTGATCGCGGAGCGCGCCGACGTGCAGATCGAGCTCGGGAAGCCGAGCCTGCCCGAGTTTCCCGTGCCCGATCGCTTCACCGGTGCGACCTACGAGGATCGGGCGCTCGCCTACCTGCGCGATCTCACGATGGAAGGTGCGCGCCAGCGCTACGGCGACCCCGTGCCCGCGGAGGTCAAGGAGCGGTTGGACTTCGAGCTGTCGGTCATCGGGGACATGGGCTTTCCCGCCTACTTCCTCGTCGTGTGGGACCTCATCCGCTTCGCCCGTGAGAACGGCATCCGGGTGGGCCCGGGGCGGGGTTCGGCGGCCGGCTGCTGCGTGGCCTACTGCCTTCGGATCGTCGATCTGGACCCGATCCGTTACGACCTTCTCTTCGAGCGCTTCCTCAACCCGGGCCGCAAGCAAATGCCCGACATCGACATGGACTTCGACGAGCGGTACCGGGCCGACGTCATGCACTACGCCTCCGAGAAGTACGGCAGCGACCGGGTGGCGCAGATCATCACGTTCTCGACGATCAAGGCGCGGGCCGCAGTGCGCGACGCCTCGCGGGTCCTCGGCAAGCCGTACATCGTGGGCGACAAGATCGCCAAGGCGATGCCCCCGCTCATCATGGGCCGGGACACGCCGCTCAAGGCCTGTCTCACCAAGACGGAAGGCCACGAGGACGGGTTTGCCAGCGCGGGCGAGCTGCGCACCATGTACGAGACCGACCCCGAGGCCAAGGAGGTCATAAACGTCGCGTTGGGCCTCGAGGGTCTGCGCCGCCAGGACGGCATCCATGCCGCCGCCGTGGTCATCTCGCGCGACCCGCTGACCGACTACCTGCCCATCCAGCGTAAGCCCGACGCCGGCGGCGACCCGGCGGACGCCCCCATCGTCACGCAGTACGAAATGCACGGGGTCGAGGAGCTGGGCCTGCTGAAGATGGACTTCCTCGGGTTGCGCAACCTCTCGGTGATCGAGCGGGCGCTCGATCTGATCGAGGAGACGACGGGGGAGCGGCTCGACATCGATGCCGTCGACCTCACGGACGAGCCCACGCTCGCGATGCTGCGCCGGGCCGACTCGGTGGGCGTCTTCCAGCTCGAGGGTGCGGCCATGCGCCAGACGCTGCGCGCCCTGGCGCCGACGAGCTTCGACGACGTGGCGGCGTTGGTCGCGCTGTACCGGCCCGGGCCGATGGCGGCCAACATGCACCGCGACTACCCGGAGCTCAAGAACGGTCGCAAGCCCGTGGCGTACCTGCATCCGGACATCGAGCCGATCCTCAAGGACACCTACGGGCTGATGCTCTACCAGGAGTCCGTGATGCGTGTCGCGCAGAAGTTCGCCGGCTACTCGCTCGAGGAGGCCGACAACCTGCGGAAGGCGTGCGGCAAGAAGATCCGCAAGATGATTGCGGCGGAGCGCGAGAAGTTCGTCGCCGGCTGCGTGTCGGAAGGGTACGGCGAAGAGCTCGGCACGCAGCTGTTCGACATCATCGAGCCGTTCGCCGACTACGCGTTCAACAAGTCCCACTCCTACGGCTACGGGCTGGTGGCCTACCAGACGGCTTGGCTCAAGGCGCACTATCCCGTCGAGTACATGTCCGCGCTCCTCACGTCGGTGAAGGACAACAAGGACAAGACGGCGGTGTACCTGGCCGAGTGCCGCTCCATGGGGATCGACGTGCTGGTGCCGGACGTCAACCGCTCGGTGGCAGAGTTCGCCCCGGACAGGAACGCCGGGGAGGACCGGCGCGCCATCGTGTTCGGGTTGGCGGCCGTGCGCAACGTGGGCGAGGGGCTCGTGGAGCGGATCGTCGCCGAGCGCAACGCCAACGGCCCCTTCGAGGACATCTTCGACTTCTGCGCGCGCGTCGACCCCGTCGTCTTGAACAAGCGGACCATGGAGTCGCTGGCCAAGGGCGGCGCCTTCGACTCGCTCGAACACCCGCGCCAAGGGCTCTGCCTCGTGCTCGACGAGGTCGTCGACCGCACGCTCGAGCGGCGCCGCGAGCAGGAGCTCGGGATCACCTCTCTCTTCGCCGTGTTCGAGGAGGAGCAGGCCGATCCCGGCTGGGGCGGCACCAAGGTCGCCATCCCCGACGCCGAGTTCGACAAGTCCCAGCGCCTCGCGTTCGAGAAGGAGATGCTCGGTCTCTATGTCAGCGACCACCCGCTCATGGGCTTCGAGGGTGCTCTGAGCCGGCACACCGACAGCTCCCTGTCGGACATGCGCGAGGAAGACATCGTTGCCGGTGATCGCTCACCCGTGCGCACGGTCGGGGGCGTGGTGACCGACCTGCGCCGCTCCTATACGAAGAAGGGCGACCTCATGGCCCGGTTCGTCCTCGAAGACCTGCAGGCGGCCATGGAGGTCTTCGTGTTTCCCAAGACCATGGCGGAGTACGGGGCCCTGATCGAGAGCGACTCCATCCTGGTCATCAAGGGGCGGCTGGACACCCGTGAGGAGGAGCCCAAGATCGTCTGTATGGAGGTCTCACGGCCGCTGCTCCATCGCGGCGAGGAGGATCTGCACATCAAGCTGCCGCTCGGGGTGCTGACCGACCGCCGCGTCGAGGGTCTCAAGGAGGTACTGAGCGGCCACCCGGGGCCCTCGGCGGTGCTTCTCCACGTCGGCGAAAAGGTGCTGAAGCTTCCCCCCGAGTTCAATGTCGATTGCCGCAACGGCCTCGTGGGCGAGCTCAAGCGGCTGCTGGGTCAGAGTGCCGTTCTCTCCTGAACGGCCGTGACGCTCCGGCCAGAAATGGCTCTTGATCAGGGATAACGCCGTCACATTGGCGGGGCGTGGGCGCTCTGAGCAGGGCACCCGGTTAGGAAGGTACCGAAACCAGCCAGTAGACTTAGTGCATGCCGATCGTAGTGAGCACCAAGGATTGCACTGCGCTCAGTGATACTGAGCTCGTCGAAATGGCGGATCTGTGTGCGGAGCGCCCACCTGGGTTCGACATCGGTTTCCTCTCCAAAGAGCGCGAGGCGTGGGTCTTGATCACCCAGGCCCGGGAGGGGAACAAGCTCCGGGGGTATTCGTTCTGCACGCTCGAGCGCATCGGCGGCACGCCCTCCCTCCTAGTGGGCCTGGCCTTGGTCGACCGCACGTCGAGGGCCGAGGCCGCCCTCAAGGCGATCATGGCCGATCAGTACCGCCGGGCGCTGCTCGCCTTCCCCGACGAGGACGTCCTCCTCGGGACCCGGCTGATGTCGCCCGAAGGCTTCCGGGCCTTCTCGGGGCTTCAGGACGTGGTGCCTTTCCCCGAGCACAAGTCGTCCGGTGAGGAGCGAGCCTGGGCCCGCCGCCTCTCCAAGCGCTTCGGCTGCGAGAGCCGCCTCGACGACCGCACGTTCGTCCTCAAGGGCGACGGCTCGGTGGCCGGGGGCCTCGACTTCGTCGCCGCCAAGGTCAAGATCCCCGAGGGTGTCGACCAGCACTTCGCCGGTTTCGACCCCGAGAAGGGCGACCGTCTGGTCACCTTCGGCTGGGCGATGGCCGAGGATCTCGCCGGGGGCAAGCTCGGCCGCTGAGGTTCAGCCGCGGGGGAGGACGGCGGCGCAGACCTTGTAGCAATGGCCGTCCCGGGGCGGGCTGACGGTGACCAGCAGGTATTGAGGCTCGAAGCCGAGCGCGCTGGACAAGCTCTTGCCGCTGAGGCGCTCGCGGCGTGAGGCGTCGAGGGCCCGGGCCGCGTGACGGTCTTCGACGGGGAGCCAGACGTCTTCACGGTCCCATCCGAAGCGCACCCACGTGGTGCCGTCGGCACTGCGGCGGATGAGCTGCGGACTCCGGGTCGGCTCGATGAGCGCAACGGACGGACGGAAGCCGCGGAACTCCCAATAGGGCGCAGACGCCCCCGGAAAGCCGAGCAGCGGACCGTCGGGCGAGGCGACCATCCGCCGCAGCAGTTTGCGCACGTGCCGGCCCCGGAGAGTGCCGACGTGCCGGGGCAGGTCGGCGACGGTCGTGGCTTCGGGCTGTGCGAGGTCGTCGCGCTCGGGATCGTCGGCCAGGGTGACCTCCACGACGTCGAAGGTGCTGATGTCGGGTTCGTAGCCCTCGGGCCACGGCACCCTGACGCGCATGACGGTTCGGGTCGCCAGGTCCACGACCGTCGTGTCCTCGAGTGTCGAAGTGAGCACGAGAAGGTGCAGGGTGGACCCGGCGGCGGTGGGGACCCGGTCGCGCCGCCGCGCCGAGCGACGGACGAGGTGGGACGCGTCGGTCGCACGGGCGGGACGTCGGCCCTCGTGCTCCGGCTCCTGTCCCGGCTCCGGCTCGAACTCGAGTTCGGTCTCGGGCCCGGGCGCGACGGCCGGAGTCTCGTCGGTGATGTGTTCGTAGGTGGCCGTTTCGTTCACGGCTTCGTTCCCGTCTCCTTGTTCGTCGAGCACCGTCGTATCGATTTCGCGGTCGGTCCGATGGCCCCGGGCATGATCGTTCATGCGACGAGTGCCTCCAGTTGCGCGGCCAGGGTAGCGGCGTTCTCGGCGGGCATGCGGCACGAACGAGCCTGACAGACGTAGGCCCGCCCGGGCTCCGAGGGCCGCCCGGCGAACAGCGGACCGTCGTCGGGCTGGCCCCAGGCCGTCACCGCCGAGGGGAGCCAGCGCCGGCGCACCTCAGCGAGGAGGTCGGGCCGCTCCCCGGTGACCACGATCTCGTAACGCCCGTTCCACATGGGGAGTGCAGCGACCAGGTCGGCGACCGCGCCGGGATGGCGGTCGAGGAGTGGCCGGGCCAGTGCGATCGTGCGCTCGGCGGCCCGCTCGAGGACCGGGTCTTCGACGAGCGCGTTCGTGCGGAGCAGTGCCGTGAGCGCGATCGAGTTGGTGCCCGGGAGCGCGCCATCGAGGAATTCCTTGGGCCGCACCACGAGTGCCTCGGCGTCTGCGCCGGTGGTGAAGAAGCCGCCGGACTCCTCGTCCCAGAACAGCTCGAGGAGCTGCCGCACAGCGGTGACCGCGCGTTCGCGCCACAGCGCCTGTCCCGTCCACTCCGAAAGGCGGAGACAGGCTTCGGCCAACCACGCATGGTCGGCCGCCACGGCCAGATGCCGCGCCCGCCCGCCCTGCCAGCTGCGCATCAGCCGCCCGTCGACGTACATGGACTCCCACAGGAACGTCCCGATCTCCTCGGCCCGACGGCCGTACTCGTCATGGCCGATGGCAGAGGCGACCTCGGCCAGGGTTGCCGCCGCCATGGCGTTCCACTCGGTCAGGACCTTCTCGTCCCGCGCGGGCTGGACTCGCAGGGCGCGCCCAGCGGCGAGCATCGCCCGGGCCTTTTCGATCTCAGGCGGGCGTTCGAGTGGCGCCCCGACCGGACGGACCGGGATGGAACGGCCCTCCCAGTTCCCAGCCTCGGTGATGCCGTACCAATCGGCGGCCGGTGCGATCAGTTCCGGCGGGAGCACCGCCGCAAGGTCGTGCAGCGAGAAGGTGGCGTGGCTGCCTTCGACACCGCCGGCGTCCGCGTCGAACGAGGAGTACAGCGCGCCCTCGGGGGTCGACAAGTCGCGCAGCACCCAGTCCAGGGTCTCCGTGGCGACCGCGAGATAGTCGCTGCGGCCACCGTCCTGCCAGGCATGGAGGTAGGCGCGGGAGAGCAGGGCCTGGTCCGTCAACATCTTCTCGAAATGCGGCACGAGCCAGCGAGCGTCGGTCGAGTACCGGCAGAAGCCGCCGACGATGTGGTCGTAGATGCCGCCCGCTGCCATGGCATCGAGGGTGCGGTGCGCCATGTGGCGTGCGCCACCGCCGCTTTCGTCCGCGGCCTTCTCGGGCCCCGCCACGCGCGCCGCACGGAGGCACAGCTCGACCAGGGTGGGACGAGGAAACTTTGGCGCAGGGCCGAAGCCGCCCCACTCGGGATCGAAGCCGGGGCGCAACCCGTCGACCACCGCGACAATGCACGAGGCGGCGTCGATGTCCGCGCCGGCGCGTGCGCCTCGGAGCACGCCACTACCGACGTCTGCCGGAGCCGTACCGTCGCTGTCGGCTCCAGAGTCGGCGCCCCCTCCGAGGACCTCCGCAAGGTTGAGCTCGCGCTGTACCGCCGCGACGAGAGCGTCGGCTTGCTTGAGGACCTCGTCACGCTCGGTCATCCAAGCCTGGCTCAGTGCCTGCACGACACGGCGGAACGAGGGCATCCCGTGTCGCTCCACCGGTGGGAAGTAGGTGCCTGCGTAGAAGGGACGTCCGTCCGGCGTGCAGAAGACGGACATGGGCCAGCCGCCCGATCCTGTCAGGGCCTGCGTGGCCGCCATGTACACCGTGTCGAGGTCGGGCCGCTCCTCCCGGTCGACCTTCACCGAGATGAACGAACGGGCGAGGTCGGCCGCCGTTTCGGCGTCCTCG
>DATMMN010000116.1:0-5356 GCA_035569675.1 Acidimicrobiales bacterium
GCGGCGGTGAGACGGAGCCACTCGGCCGTGTCACCGCGGGGGTCGGCAACGGGGACGGCAGCGAGGGCGCGGTGCAGGGACGCGTCGTCGGGACGTATCTCCACGGGCCCGTGCTCGCCCGCAACCCTGCGCTGGCCGACGTCCTATTGTCGTGGGCGCTCGACGACGCGGTGTTGGCGCCGCTCGACGACAGCGCTGCGGAGAGCCTGCGCGACGAGCGGCTCGGCGCGGTGCGCCGTCGGCGCGGGATCCACCGTCTGCGGAGGTAGTCATGCGAACCGTGCTGAACATCCTGTGGCTGGTGCTGTCGGGCCTGTGGCTGGCCCTCGGCTACCTCTTCGTGGGCGTCCTGCTGTGCGTGCTGATCATCACCATCCCCTTCGGCATCGCCTGCTTCCGCCTCGCCGCGTTCGTACTTTGGCCCTTCGGCCGGGCCGTCGTGCGCAAGCCGGGGGCCGGCGCGCCGTCGACGATCGCCAACGTGATCTGGTTCGTGCTGGCCGGGCTCTGGATGGCGATCGCCCACGTGGTGCTCGGGGTCGTGTTGTGCCTGACGATTATCGGCATCCCGCTCGGCCTCGGGAACTTCAAGCTGGCCGCCGTCGCCCTGGCCCCTCTGGGCAAGGAGATCGTGCGGGCCGACGACCCGCGCGCCCAGGACGGGGCGATCGTCTTCTGAGGTGAGGTCGCCCGTCGCCGGTTCTGACGGTCAGGCGCCGACGTCGAGCGTGACCAGGTCCCGCGCCACCACGACGGTGCCGTCGAAATGCGCCCGCGCCCGGTCCGACCACTCCTGCTCGGCCTCGGGCCGGGGCGCCGGGACCAGATGCGTGAGCACGAGGGTGCCCACCCCGCCCCGTGCGGCGGTCTGCGCCGCGTCCTCGACGGTGGAGTGGTAGTCGAACACGTCGTTGAGGCGGGGGACGTTCAGCGGCTCGAGCAGGTCGCGGCGGATCACCGTGTGGACCAACATGTCCGCCCCGGCGCACAGCTCGTCGAGGCCGGGACACGGCACGGTGTCGCCGGCGATGACGACCGACGCGTCGCCGTCGTCGACCCGGTAGCCGACGGTCGGGCGCACCGGCGCGTGGTCGGTGGGTGCGGCGGTGACCGTGACCACGCCGTCGGCGAGGACGGTCCCGTGTTCGCACTCGGTGACCTCGGCGGAGGGCGGCCAGGTGAGGTCGTCGTGATGCGTGATGCGGTAGCGGATGTCGGGCTCGAGCATCGCCTCGGTCGCCTCCACCAAGGTGGCGGTGCCCGATGGGCCGACGACCGGCAACGGGTTCGGCTGCAACGACATGATCCAGCGCGTCGTGATCACGTCGTTGAAGTCGGTGATGTGGTCGCTGTGCAGGTGCGTCAGGAACACCGCGCGGAGTGCCGCGGCGCTCGCTCCGACCGCGGCGGCGCGCATCAGTACGGCGCGTCCGCAGTCGAAGAGGAGGTCGCCCGCCGACGACCGCACGAGCGTGGAAGCGCCGGCCCGCTCCGGATCGGGGAACGGGACGCCGCTGCCAAGGATGACCGTCTGCATGCGCGACGTGTCTAGCTCAGTCGGAAACGCGGCTCGGGGCGCCCGTGCGCGCCGAGGTCGTCGATGACGAGCAGGGCGCCGTCAAGCCCGCTGCCGTTCGACCCGCCTCCGGCCACGCCGACCACGAAGAGCCGGTCGAGCCCGGGTCCGCCGAACGTCACGTCGGTCGGGTTGGCCACAGGAACGGCAGCGGTGCGGTCGAGCCCGGCCGTCGTGAAGCGGGCCAGCTGGGCGCCGCCGACGAGCGCGCACCAGAGCCCTCCGTCGTCGTCGAGCGTGGCGCCGTCGGGCAATCCGTCGAGGCCGGAGACGTCGCCGAACACCGTGCGGGGGCCGGCGGTGCCCCGGTCGGCGTCATAGGGATAGGCGTAGTACTGGGCCGAGGTGTCGCCGATGATCAAGGTCATCGACCCGTCGAAAACCGCGACCGTCGGGCCGTTCGTGTTGGAAATGTCGCCGTCGAGCAGACGCCACCCGTCGCGCGACGAGTACCACCACGACGACCCCTCCGCCTTCTGCAGATTGAGGGTGCCGGTGATGAGGTTCCCGGAGAGGTCGGCACAGGCGTCGTTGGCGCGCGGCCCGAGGCCATCGGGATAGGGCGTGAGCAGCTCTGTCGTGGCGCCGTCCGGATCGACGCGGTGGAGACCGTCGTCGAGGCACGCCACGAGCGCGCCGTCCTCGGTGGGCACGAGGCCGGCCGCCATGGACGGGAGCCGCATCGTGTGGAGGTGGGTGTCGTCACCCTCGAGCCAGTGCAGCGTCTGCGCCGCGCAATCGACGAAGAAGAGGCGTTGGCCGCGGTCGTCCCACACCAGCGACTCGCCCCAGCCGAGGGTGAAGTCACCGACCCGCTCGATTCGCACGGGTGCAACGTAGCGGGCGGTTCGGTGGTCAGTGGAAGTACGAGGCCACCTGGCTGTACGGCACGCGCCCGCCGGCGGCGTGGATCGCCTGGACCACGGCACTCGGGATGGGAGCCCACTTCGCGGGCATGTCGGCCGCCAACGACGGGTTCAGCGAGTAGATCAATGCGAAGTTGACGATCCACAATGCGGGTCCCATCGACATCCCGACGACGGCGCTCACGCCGCGTTTGGTGTTCGTGATCAGCTCATCGGGTTTCGATTGCATCTGCGCCTGGTTGCCGTAGGCCGCCTCCGACGTGTACGCGGACTTGTAGAGCTGCGTCAAGGTCTTGGTGGCGCCGTTGGCCTTCATCCAGTCCGACATGTAGCCGCCCGGCATGATCACGCTGTTCACGAGGAAGGTCGGGGCGGTCTCGTAGGCCGGGCTCTCGAGGAATCCGTCCGTCGTGACGAAGACGCCGTAGCTGGCGAGGACGGACGTCCCGGTCTTGCCGTTTTCGTCCCTGTACGGCAAAGGGTGACCGACCGTGTTGGTCAGGATCTCCACGCTCTGGTCGACCAACTTTGCCTGCTGCGGATCACCCGAGCCGGGTACGCCCTGGCCTGCGATGAATTCGCGGGACTGCTCCTCTGTGAGCACGTCGGATTTCTTCAGCCCGATCTCCCGGGCGATCTCGTCGGCGAGGTGCTGCCCGATGGGTCGGTTGAGCTGACCGGACTCGGTCATCTCCGTGGGCGCCACATGCTCGTACTGCGGCGTGCCCGAGAACGGGGTCGAAAATCCGGTGTCCTCCGAGGTGTGCGCGGCGGCGTTGGCTGCCTGAAGGCCGGCGAACTCAGTCCCCATGACGAAGACGCCGGCCAGCGCCACGACCGAGGCGATCATCGACCGGCACCTCGTCAACCGGTGTCGCCCGCGGGTTCCGACGTGGTCCATTCCTCCGCCTCCTTCCGATCGAGAAATCCCTGCGACCCCTGTGTGGGCAGACACGATGGCACACGTCACGGCCGCACTGGTGGCACGCTGATGGGCGCGTCGACGATCCGCCGGGGGTGGAGCGATGGAACGAATCAGCGAAGAGACAGAGCAGGGCGTCACGGAGCAGCGCTTCGAGATGCAGGTGGACGGGGAGACCGTCCCGGGCATCCGCTGGCGGCCCGAGGGGTCCCAGGGCTCCCGCCCGACGATCCTGATCGGCCACGGTGGCACGCAGCACAAACGCGCCGCCAACGTGCTCGGCTTGGCCCGCCGGTTCGTGCGCCATCTCGGCTACGCGGCCGTCGCGCTCGATGCACCCGGGCACGGCGAACGCGCCACCGACCCGAACGACGGGCAGCGGCAACGCCGGGCGATCGAGGCTCGCATCGCCGAACGGCGAAAGGGGATCGTGCGGGCGCCGGACCCCACGGAAGCGAAGGCGTGGGTGGACCGTACGACCAAGGGGATAGCGGAATGGCGTGCGCTCCTCGACGAGCTCGACGCACTCGACGAAGAGAGCGGCGGTGCGGCGTACGGCTACTGGGGGGTTTCGATGGGTACCGCGATCGGCCTCCCGTTCGTGGCCTCGGAGCCGCGTGTCAGGGCGGCCGTCCTGGGACTGGCGGGACTGGGGAACCGGCCCGGAGCCGAACACTTCGAGCGAGCGGCGCGGGCGCTGCGCATCCCCGTTCTGCTGGTGCTGCAGTGGAACGACGAACTGGTGAGCCAAACGTCCGGTCTCTCCCTGTTCGACGCCATCGGCTCGAGCGAGAAGACGCTCCACGTCAACCCGGGCGGCCACGTGCAGATCCCCCTCTTCGAGCGAGATGCGTTCGAGGAGTTCTTCCTGCGCCATCTCGGCCCGGCGAAGCCCGCCTAGCGGACCTCCCCTGGCCCCACCGGAGGGGTGCGATCGGGAAGAATCATCCCCGTGAGCCGGCGGGTCGTCATGTGTCTCCTTGCCATGGGCCTGACGACGACGATGCTGCTCGCAACGGTCGACGTCCCCGGGGCGACGGCGCTCGTCGTCAAGCATTCGATCGTGGGGATGGTGGCAACCCCCGACGGTGGCGGTTACTGGGAGGTGGCGTCCGACGGCGGGATCTTCAACTTCGGGAACGCGGGCTTCCACGGCTCCATGGGCGGCTCGTCGCTCAACCGGCCGATCGTGGGCATGGCCGTCATGCCGGACGGCGGGGGCTACTGGGAGGTGGCCTCCGACGGCGGCATCTTCAGCTTCGGTGACGCGCCGTTCCTCGGCAGCGCGGGCGGCCTGTATCTCGACGCACCGATCGTGGGCATGGCCCCGACGCCGGACGGCGAGGGCTATTGGCTCGTCGCCTCCGACGGGGGCATCTTCGCCTACGGGGACGCCACGTTCTTCGGCTCCGAGGGCGGCCATCGGCTCGACGCGCCGATCGTCGGCCTCGCGACGAACGGGCGCGGTACGGGTTACTGGGAGGTCGCGTCGGACGGCGGCATCTTCGCTTTCGGGGACGCGGGGTACTTCGGCTCGGAGGGGGGCCATCCGCTGGACGCACCGATCGTGGGCCTGGAGGCGACACATGGCGGGGCCGGCTACTGGGAGGTCGCCTCCGACGGCGGCATCTTCAGCTTCGGTGACGCGCCGTTCCTAGGCAGCGCGGGCGGCGTCTCGCTGTCCAAGCCGGTCGTGGGCATGGCAACCGGGCCCGGGGGGTACTGGGAGGTCGCAGCCGACGGCGGGATCTTCAATTACGGCGCGGCCGTTTTCGACGGATCGGTGCCGGAGCTCCCTCCGCCCGGACCACCACGGGTCGTTGTCTACGGAGACTCGTTGGTGTCGGAGGCAGGCACGGACTTCAACTCGCTCGCCAACGATTACGGCGCCGCGGCGGAGGTCCAGTCGTATCCGGGCACGGCGACCTGCGACTGGCTCGCAAAGATGGCCGCCGACGCGCAGGCCTGGCAACCGACGGCGGTGGTGCTTGC